>JAOTYN010000570.1 GCA_029861825.1 Cyclobacteriaceae bacterium | reverse complement strand
ACCGAGAATGTTAAAGGATTAAGACTGATATGGGAGCAATCCCTGGGTACTGAAGAGGCACAGGAATGTACACCGATTATTCATGATGGAATGATGTATGTTTCGACATCAAATGGTCCAAAATATGTGCATGCTTTTGATGCCGCTACCGGAGAAAGTAAATGGACACATGAATTTTCTATTCCCGAAGATGTGAGTCGATATGCCTGCTGTGGGATTGTGAATAGAGGTGTGTCGTATGAAAATGGAAAGATCTTTGTAGGCCGCCTTGATGGTCAGCTCACGGCGTTGGATGCTATGACCGGCGCAGAACTCTGGACTTCTGTTGTGGTCGATTACCGGCAAGGATCAGTTATCACTTCACCACCCCTGGTTGTACGCAGTAAAGTCATCATTGGCTTTGGAGGCGGAGAATACGGGTCGACGAGCTATTTAAGTGCTTATGATGTGCATACCGGAACGCAAGTTTGGAAATCATTGACCATCCCCGGGGATGAAGACCAAGCAGTAGCCGACTCTTGGAAAGATGAGAGCTGGAAAGTCGGAGGGGCAGCTCCATGGTACATCGGATCTTATGATCCTGAACTCAACTTGATTTACTACGGAACCAGCAATCCGTCTCCCTGGAATGCAGCTTCGAGAGGAACCGATAGTCATGATTACGGTAGTACAACCAACCTCTATTCTTGTACTACACTGGCCCTTGATCCTGATACAGGCACCATCCGTTGGTACTATCAGACCACACCATATGATGCATGGGATTATGACGGGGTGAATGAATTTGTCTTAGCGGATTTCGAAATAGATGGGCAGCAAATACCTGTCGGAATGAAAGCTGACCGGAATGGTTTTTTCTATGTAATCAACCGGGCCTCTGGGAAATTAATATCTGCAGAAAAATATGTTAGAGTGAGTTGGGCAGATCACATTGATTTGGCAACCGGCAAGCCGGTTGAAAATCCGGCCTTTCGACTCACTTCAACCAAATCTGCGTCGGAAATATATCCCAGTTTGGTTGGAGGTAAAAACTGGCAGCCGATGGCCTATAACCCAAACACTGGATTGGTGTACATACCAGCAAATAAAATAGGTATGGATTGCGGCTCGACGGAAGTCAGTTATCAGCGGGGATATTTTTATCTGGGCTTTGAATGGAAAATGCGCTATGATGATGATAGATCGGCGGGAGAATATGTTGCCTGGGATCCTCTAAAGCAACAAAAAGTATGGACAATCCCACAAAAATTTCCTTTAACCGGTGGAGCCATGACCACCGCTGGAAATCTCCTGTTTTTTGGAAATCATGAGGGTATCTTTCAAGCCCATCATGCCGTTACCGGAGCTAAATTATGGACCTACAAAACCACATCCGGCGTGAGTGCAGCTCCAATGACCTATTCGATAAACGGAAAACAATATGTTGCCATCATTGAAGGCAGGCTTACCAATTTTCTGAATGTCTTTGGCGGAGAAGTGGCCAAGCAAATGGCAGAAGCTACCCCGGTGGGTGGTAGGGTTTTGGTTTTTACATTATAATATTAAATACACAATGAGCACGAACGGTGAAATAATTCAGATTTGAAGAGGATGTATTTTTCAGCAAAGCGACGCTCCAGCAGATTATTCCTTACCTCCACCATGTGGATGGCAATATTTTATTTTGCCAGTCTTCAAGAAATCAATGGGCAGAGAGACACACTCACCGTGTGCTTTTTGGATCTAGACATGCCTCTGAGTCAAAAGGTACCTGATAATATTAACTCCCTACAAGGAATATATATTGATCTGGCTAAATTGATAGCGGGTAAATTGGGAATGGAATTAGACCCGTATTTTACAATGTCCGCTTTTCATAAACGTCCAGTAAGAGCAGGTCTACTGTCTGACAATTGCCGGCTACAGTTTGGAATTCCGTACACAGAGGGTCCTGAATATATTACCGGAAAAGTTACTCTTACCCAACCTATACTTCAACTAGGTTATGCTTTGGCTGTTCCTGCGTCTGCGATGATCAACAATCACCGCTACCTCATTGGAAAAAAAGTGGGCGTTCAGACTGGATCTCCTCCCCAAATGGCCTTGGCCACAATGAAAAATGTTCAACTGGTATATTTTCATTCTCCGGAAAAAGCCTTGGAAGCATTATCTCTAGGATCCTTAGATGCTGCCTTCATCTGGGGCCCTGTCGCTGGCTTTCAAAATAAATACCTTTATGAGAATAGATTTAAGGTGTTCCCAACCACATACGAATGGCCGGTAGCTATAGGCGTAGGATATGAAGATCTTGAAACTAAAGACATGATCAATCAATTGATTGATGAACTCCGCCCTCAAATCAATAAATTAAAAGGAAAATATGCATTTCCAA
>JAOTYN010000148.1 GCA_029861825.1 Cyclobacteriaceae bacterium | reverse complement strand
TGAGCCAGCGACCCCACAAACCGTTGCGCTTCCTGGGCATATTTAATGAATTGCTTAGGCATGGTTATAAAGTTTTTAGGTTAACAAACAATAGCGAGTATTTAATGTATGGATATGCGTTTTAGCAGCCAATGATCAGGCCAGGTCATAACTATGATTTTAATCAATTCGTAAGATCGTAAGTTCGTAAATGTGTAAGTGCCTGTCAGCGTTTATTTCACCTTCAGGCAACTACCTGAAAATGATCCACGTACCATTTCAAAGCCCATGCCGCAATTTCCGCAGATCTCTGAGGTTCTTCCTGGTGATCTTCCTCTTTCCAGAGTCTTAACTGTTTCTCAGCCTCGATCCTATCCAGAGCTTCCTGGTATTGCTGCTGATCTTGGGTTTTGGCGATCAACAAGGTCGGGGCATTGATCTGATGCAATACGTTCATAGCCTGGGTGAGATCACCTTCACAAATAACCATGGCCTTGATCTGATGCAGCAGGCCGGCAGCAGAACGCAAGGCGGTAGCAGCCTCTAAACCACTGCCATAGTATCCCAGAGCCAGCGAGCTGGTCAACGGTTGCTCTTGCAACCAATGAGTAGTGGCGATTAACCGTTCGGTTAATAACTCGATATTATATTGCTTTCGATCTTGTTCCCCTTCATCAGGCAACAATAAGTCAATATTTAAAGTAGCTATGCCAATACCTTGAAGTTCAGACCGTAATAAGCTATCGCAAAATCTAGAACCCTGATGTGCCCGGCCCATAATAACCAAGGCAAAAGCATTTGGAGGAATACAAAGATCAGCGCCCAACTGCACCGATGCGACCGGTATGGTAATGTGTTTAGTTTCCATGGGATTCAATTTCAAGTTTTCGAGCTTTTTCAAGCAGTTCAAGGGCCGTTTGATCCGACACTTGTTGAAAATCGTCATAGCACTGGCTAACGGAGTGGCAATTCGTGGGGGTCTGCAGACAAACCACATCATCAACTAATCGCTCTATTTTCGGTAAGGCACTGGGAGGTGCCATGGGCACCGCCACCACGATCTTAGACGGTTGCTCAATTCGGATTAGGTCAATGGCAGCCAGTAAGGTTTTTCCAGTAGCAATGCCATCATCAGTAATGATCACAACTTTGCCTTTCAGGGGAAGCGCGGGATAATCTTTATGATAAAGCTGATCACGGGATTTCAATTGCTTTCGCAGCCTTGCTGTTTCCTGTTCCAAATATGAAGGTGAAACATCAGCGTGACGGCCTACCACCACCCCCTTAAGGCTGGCCGAACCCAATGCATATTCCCGGTCCACGGGATGGCCAATTTTTTTAACCAAAACCACGTCCAAGGAATAATCCAGATGCTTGGCCAGTATGTACCCCAGGGGGAGTCCCCCTTTGGGAATGGCTATGACCACTCCTCGTTCACCCTTATATTGTCCTAATTTCTCTACCAGCAATTCCGCTGCTTGATTGCGATTCTTAAAAATCATATGATTAATCTTAAGCTACATTCCAATGGCGTAATAATACTTACCTCCTACCCCAGGGTAGATACCTTCCAGCATTACACCACCTTTCAGTTTTTTAATTTCTCTTTCTAATTGTGTCGTTGAGGTAATCTCTATGTCATTGACTTTCAACAATACAAACCCCTCTCGAATCATGGTTTCGTTTCTTAATTTTCCGGCATGGATTGCTACCAATTGGACACCTGCTGTCACACCAAGCTTATTTTTTTCAGTTTCAGTAAGATCCTTAAAATCAGCACCTAAAGCCTTAACCAACCGTGCAGATAGAGCTTCCGAATAATCATCGGGCCCTTGCAAGCTGCCTAGAACCACCTGCAGTCGTTTTTCTTTTCCACCCCTTATTATATCCATAGAGATCTTTTCATTTGGTCGATAGGTTCCAATTGTGGCTTTCAATTGGGCTACATTACTTGCAACACGACCGTCGATACTGGTAATAATATCACCAGGCAACAAGCCGGCCTTCTGAGCTGCCCCCCCTTTCATCAAACTATCAACCAGGACTCCATCGGCACCCTGCAAATTCATTTCTTTGATCATTTCACTGTCCAGATCTCGAATAAACACCCCCAGTTGAGCTCTTTGTACTTCTCCATGCTTCATAAGGTCGTCCACTACCTTTTTCACAATATTGGAGGGAATGGCAAATGAATAACCTGCGTAAACCCCGGTAGGCGACGCGATTGCGGTATTGATTCCGATCAATTCTCCCTGTAAATTCAGCAAAGCTCCCCCACTGTTCCCACGGTTCACTGCGGCGTCGGTTTGTATAAAAGATTCGATAGCTGCTTGATCCTGAAGTAGATTGATGTTCCTGGCCTTGGCACTGATAATACCAGCGGTAACGGTGGAAGACAAATTATAAAAGGGATTACCCACAGCCAATACCCATTCTCCAATCCGGGTTTGGTCAGAGTCCCCGAAATGCAAAATTTGCAAGTTGTCGGTTTCAATTTTTAACAGTGCCAGGTCTGTAAGTGGATCAACGCCCTGTACTTTTCCTTCATAGGATCGACGATCGTGCAACACCACTTCGATCTCTTGAGCACCTTCGATCACATGTTGATTGGTTACTATATATCCATCTTCATTAATGATCACCCCTGATCCTGATGCCTGTGAAAATTGCTGGGGCATCTCTGTGGGCGGCCCAAAAAACCGTTCCCAGAAATCATTATCAAAGAATTCCCGAAAGGCGTCCGGCACTTGATATCTTCTTGTTTCTACCGTTACTTTGCTTTTTATATGCACTACAGCAGGTGCACCCAGTTCTGCGGCTCTCACAAAGCTATTTTGAAAGGAACTGTCCTCCGCATGGTAATTTGAGGTTAAGGCCGTACTTTTTTTGGTGGAAAGCCCTGGGGTATTCTGAGGTTCATGTATTATTCCCAGTGCAATGAGGACCATCACCAAAACCAACGAGCCTAGGCGTATCATATTTCCTATGGTTTTTTTCTTCATTTGGATGTCACCCAGATGGATTGACCTGAAGATTCAGTATTAAATGTAGTTTGAACTCACACCGGACTCCAGTATAACCATCAATGCCTGCTATGATTATGATCAATTTCCCAAGTAGGGACTTTGGTGTACCCATTCCCGCGTTAAAAGGCAAAGGGGGTTCGGATTTAGATTGCTGGGGTGGCCTAACCCTAACAAATGCCAAATATTGAATTAAGTCTTTATGCGTTTTAACTTCCTTTGATAACAGGTCCAGACCGGTGGATGAGCGCTCACCGCCAAATCTTCAGCTACACTGCCGCTGATATAATGGGCCAGTCCCTTTCGACCATGAGTGGCTAAGGCAATAATACACCCAGGATGTTCGTCCGTATATTTCAGAATACCTTCAGGTTCGGTGGGGGCGTGATTAAAACTGGGAGTAGCGGAGGTAAGCTGATATCGATCAATGAAATTAAGCATCAGTTGCTTTTCTTGATCATCCGGTGGCAAGTCGTTGGCGGTTAAAACTTTGTGTACCGTTAGGGGTAATCCCAAACATTCCTGTAGCTCCTTTAAAGCATCAATCACCTCAGTTTCTTCCTCCAGTAAGTTGGTTGCTAGCAGAATTTCTGTCAATTCATCCAATTGCACGGGAGATTTAACGGTAATCAGGGGGCAGCGAGCACTTCGTACTACCTTTACCACATGTTCCCCTCCATGTTTTTCGGTGTCGCCCGGAGTACCCATAATCACCAGATCCGGGTCCACCACCAGGATATTGCGCACTAAGTCCTCAGTAGGATCCCCGATTTCTATCTCACCATGTAAGGCCACGTCGGTAATGGGTTCCAACATGGTATCCAGTTGCCCCTGGGCTTTATTTAACTGAACCTGGACGAATTCATTTTCCTGGGGATCATCCAGATCGATTTGACCGGAGGCATTTAGCAGCACTCTCTTGGGGTGGTCTATTATGTGCAGCAACCGAATGGTGCCACCTGTTTTTATGGCTATTTGACGGGCCAGGTCCAGAGCATATTTTGATTGTTGCGAGAAATCTGTGGGTACCAAAATATTTTTCATGAGATTATCGCTTAGTGATATTTTAAGGTAAGGCCCTCTACGCTCATTTCCCTATGATATTGGTCAGCATTGCGCAGAACAAATCTCAAGCGCCAGGTACCATTCAGGACCTTTGGGGTTTTGATACCCAATTTCCAATTACTTGAATTAAGTGATGGGGAAAGTTATGTCTGGTAATTCGGTAAGCAGCAACAGCCAATATCAAAGTGGTAGGAAATCCAGAGGCTATCCCTAAAGGTATAATAGACAGAAAAAAAACTATGCCCCCCCATGCCCCCATCTTTACCAGGAGGTTTTTGGTGGATAGTAACACGGCAATAATAAATTGACCTCCGGCTATCATTAAAACCAGGGGTTTGGTATGAGCGGCGAAATAACCTAAAATAAACTCGCGATACCAATTAGACCAGGTATAATGCGCATAGTCCAAATAATCCAGTGGACTGCTCAGAACGGTCTTAGAGTTGATATAGGACGCCCATAAAAACAAAAGCACCAACAATAGGCGACCCACTTCTACACGCTTCCAAGTAACCCATAACACCAACAATGATATGCTGACAGAACCCAAATGCATTATTAATAATTGCTGCTCACTCATGCTCAACTAAATTTATTAATATTAACTGCAATTACCTTATATTCAGGACAATATGAATCCGGATCATAAACATCGCCGCTTAGCTTATTAATTAGGACTTCAGGAAAATGAAAGGTAGTACTCAAAACGCCCGGGTTTACGCTGCGATCAATTTGTAGGCGGATTTGCGTACTGGCTCGAGCTGAAGTAATCGTCACCAATTCTCCGTCGAACATATTCCTTTTGGCGGCATCAGAGGGATTAATGAGCAGGATATCCTCTTCCATCAGTTCATTGAGCTCCGTACGTTGGGTCATAGTACCACAATTGTAGTGCTCCAAGGCGCGATTGGTGGTAAGGATAAAGGGGTATTTTTTAGCATGCTTTTGGAGCTCCGGTGATTCACGAAATGGCTTGAAGATCAATCTGCCTTTGCCAATCTTAAAGGTTTCCGTATGAAGTATCTTCGTGTCTGATCCATCGCTGTTAACAGGCCATTGTTTTCCATTTACACCGAGATTCTCCCAGGTTATTCCCTCAAAAAAGGGTACCACCTGGGTAATTTCTGCCAGCACTTTCTTATGGTCATAATCCTCTTGATCATAGCCCATTTCCTGCATGATATCGGTAATAATTTGACCATCACTCTTGGCGTTACCAATAGGCTCTACCACTTTGTTCACCCTCTGCACCCGGCGTTCACCATTGGTAAATGTCCCGCTTTTCTCCAGGAATGAAGCTCCGGGCAGCACCACGTGGGCCTGGAGGGCTGTTTCTGTAGGAAATAGCTCTTGAACGATCAATAAGTCCAGATTTTGCAGGGCCTTTTTAACTTTTTCTATATTCGGTTCGGTCTGTAGCACATGCTCTCCTATGATCCACAAAGCTTTTAGCCGGCCGGCCAGTGCTTCGTCCAGCATTTCCGGAATGGTAAGGCCCTGGTCATCGGGAACAGGAACTCCGTAATGCTCCTGGTAGTAGTTTCTAACCCCTGGATCCTCCATCTTCAAATAGCCCGGACCCTGATTGGGCTGTACGCCCATATCCGCGGAACCCTGTACATTATTTTGGCCTCTTAAGGGATTTACTCCTACCCCAGGCCGGCCTATATTGCCGGTAATCATGGCCAGATCAGCTATCAGACAAACAGCATCGGTTCCCTGGGCATGCTCCGTGACCCCTAATCCATGAAAACACATGGAAGCATCGGATTGCGCATAGACCTTTGCGGCACTAGAAGCAAGTTCTTTAGGAACACCGCTGATCGCGGACAGAAAATCCACATCGACTGCCAATACTTTCTCTTTAAACAGTTGATAACCTTCACACCTTTCTTTGATGAATTCTTGGTCGGCCCAGTTATTTTTTATGATGAAATGCATCATCATGTTAAGTACCGCCACATTGGTTCCCGGACGCAACTGCAGGTGATAGTCGGCCAATCGGGCCATCTCCGTGGTGCGAGGATCAATAACCACCAGGGTCTTGCCCTTAAAAGCTTGCTGCTTTATTTTAGCTCCCGTTACCGGGTGTGCCTCCGTGGGATTAGCTCCGATGACTAATATACAGTCGGTCAATTCCAGTTCCTTAATGGAATTAGTGGCAGCACCAGTGCCAAAAGTACGTTGCATCCCAATGGCTGTTGGTGCATGACAAAGTCTGGCACAACCATCAATGTTATTGGTACCAATAACCGCCCTCATAAATTTTTGCATCAAATAATTTTCCTCATTGGTACAACGGGATGATGAGATGCCCGCCACGGCATGAGGCCCATAAGTTTCTTTGATGGCCGACAATTTAGCGGTAATAAACTGGTAGACTTCTTCCCAACCGACAGGTTTCAAGGTGCCATTACGTTTGATCATAGGATCACGCAATCGATCCCTATGATTGTAAAACCCGAAAGCATAACGACCTTTTAGACAAGTGTGCCCAGGATTTACTTCCGATCCCCAAGGAGCACCGATGCTTAGTACGCCATCCACACCTACTGATACCTCCAAGTTACACCCCACACCACAATAAGTACATACGGTAGCAACCTGATCTATGGCAGCGGCTTCTTTAAACTTGAACACATCCGAAATAGCCGCAGTAGGACAGGTTTGGGCACAGGCGCCACAAGCTATACATTGAGAGTTTTCAAAGCTGGAGTCCAAACTTTTAATAACCCTGCTGTCCATGCCTCTACCAGCCATATTAAGTACGAAATCTCCTTGAATTTGATCACAGACTTCAATGCAGCGATAGCAGTTAATACACTTGGCCATATCAGATCTCATAAAAGGATGCGAAAGGTCCTGGGGGTAATGGTGATGATCTTTCCCCGGTGCATATCGTACGGCATTTATGCCAATTTCAGCGGCGGTATCTTGCAGTTCACATTGACCATTAGCTTCACAAATAATACAATCCAGTGGGTGATCGGTAAGGATCAGTTCCATGATATGGCGTCGTAGTGCCTTCAAATCCGGAGAGTGTGTTACGATCTCACATTCCGGTGTCACCGGCGTGTGACAGGCAGCCACCATCCGAAAGTCCTTGTCATTGGGATTTTTAACCTTCACGGTACACAATCGACAAGATCCTATGGGTTCTAAATTTGGTGCTTTGCAAAGTGTGGGAACGACAGTATCCCCAAAATGATGCTGTAGAAAATCCAAAACCGTCTCCGAGGAGGAAGTTATGGTGAAAGGTCGGGAGTTGATGTAGGCTTGAGGTGTTTTCATGTCTCATTTTGAAAATAGGGATTCAACTCCTCGGCAAAGTATTTCATGGCATGTTTTACGGGCATAGGAAGCGCTTTTCCAAATCCACATAGCGAGCCCATTTCCATGGTATCCAGCAAATCTTGAAAAAGTTGCCGGTTGATTTTAATGTCCCTGCTAGACTGCAGCATTTCCCAGCCTCTTTGAGTACCCAGCCGGCAGGGAAAGCACTTGCCACAGGATTCCTTTGCTCCAAATTCAAAGAGATGCTCCAGGTATTTTATAAGAGGGTAATCTTCAGGTATGCATACTATACTGGCGTGACCAAGATCAAAACCCTGATCCCTGAAGGAATCAAAATCCACCGTTAGGTCCTTGATTTTCGCCAGAGGCACCAATCCGCCAAGAGGGCCTCCGATGTGCAAAGCTTTTACAGGCTTATTAAAACCTCCTGCAAACTCATAGACCACTTGATGCAACGGAGTGCCCATTTCTACTTCAAGAATTCCTGGACGATTGAAATTACCGTCAAGCGAAAGCAGCTTAAAGCCTGGATTTTGAGTGGTGCCTAGTTTCCGGTAGGCTTCATGGCCTTTCTCAAGAATGAATGGAATATTGGCAAGGGTTTCTACATTGTTAACTAAAGTAGGCTGGTGAAACAGTCCTTGTTCAGTGGGATAAGGTGGTCTTAATCGCACTTCGGGACGCTGACCTTCAATAGATGATAATAGCGCCGATTCCTCGCCGCAGATGTAGGAACCTGCACCCTTTATCAATTTGAATTCGAAATTTTGGAATACCCGTTGCTTAGACAGCCAACTTTCCCACATACTACAGGCCTGTTGTATTGATATTAGGGATTCCGGGTATTCGGCCCTGATGTAAAAGATAGCTTTACTGGCGCCTATGCAAAAAGCAGCGGCCAACATGCCGAAGATCACTGCGTGTGGTTGGTATTCCAGCAGATAGCGGTCGGAAAAAGAACCGGGGTCCCCTTCGTCTGCATTGCACACCACGAATTTAGTGTTACTGGTGGCTGCTTGGCAGGCCTTTAATTTTTGTCCCATGGGAAAGGCGGCCCCACCCCTGCCCTGCAGACCCGAAAGAAGAATCTTTTCGATGATTTCTTGGAGCGACTGCTTCATAACTTGCTCCAACAAAGATTGATAGCTATCAATTCGGTTGGTAGATGACAGCAAAATGGGTGCCTCCAAAGCAGATCGTGCTGGAATGTCCGCTTGCGGTTTAGGGTGGTTTTGGAGAATATCTCTAAGGTCAACTTTGCCGGAATAGTTCTGACCCTCATATTGAAAAGCCCGGTTATGGTAACATTGTCCCAGACAGCACATCTCACCAATTTCAGATTCACTAAAATGATCCGCTAACTGCCGCTTTAATTCTTCTTGGGTGCCGCTCAACAGACAGGCCGACCCGTTGCACAAATGGACCTTTTGGTTTTGGAAGTCGGGTTGAAGGAAATCATAGAATGAAAGGGCTCCTTTAAGCGTAGCCGTGCC
>JAOTYN010000569.1 GCA_029861825.1 Cyclobacteriaceae bacterium | reverse complement strand
TGGCCTTTTATTAAAGAACTGTTTGAGTCTATCAAAGAGCGTTTGAATCCTTCCTTGATCTGATTTAATCTTAAGGATTATTGAAATCAGCACTAATTCTAGTAATTTGCGGGGAAGTAGACTTGCTAATATGAATTTAACCGTGTACCAAGATGAGCAATTCCAGTTTATCGACGAAGGTAAGGGCCAGGTATTACTGCTGCTTCACGGTTTATTCGGTGCACTTAGTAACTGGGAAGGGGTGGTGCATCGTTTCAAAGACCGCTACCGAGTGTTGATCCCTTTGCTACCTATATACGAAATGCCCATAAAGCAAGCCGGACTGGAGGGTTTGGTGAGCTTTATTGATGAGTTTGTAAACCACCTGGGATTAAGCGATATGACCATTATGGGAAATTCTCTGGGAGGTCATTTGGCTTTGATCTATTCCCTGAAACATCCACAAAAAGTATCCAAGCTTATACTTACGGGAAGCTCCGGGCTTTTTGAAAATTCTATGGGCGGATCATTTCCCAAAAGGGGTGATTACAATTACATTAAGGAGCGGGTGGAATACACATTCTATGATCCCAACACTGCCACTAAGGATTATGTGGACGAGGTTTTTGAAACCACTAAGAGTATTCCCAAGGCTATGCGCATTGTTGCCATCGCTAAATCGGCGCAAAGGCACAACATGGCGTTAGAGATACCCCGAATTAAAGTTCCTACCTTGTTGATCTGGGGCCTAAATGATACTATTACGCCACCGATGGTGGCCCATGAATTCAACAGGCTGATCCCGGGATCCAAGTTGAAATTCATTGACAAATGTTGTCATGCACCCATGATGGAGCATCCTGAAGAATTTAATGAGATCTTAGAAAATTACTTAAAATTCGCATCATGATCGCCAGGGAGTTAATTAACCATATGATTCCACCGCTTAAAAAAAGCGATACCGCCAAGAAGGCCATTGCATGGATGGAGGAACTACGAGTAAACCAGCTTCCGGTAATAGAAGATGGCGCCTATAAAGGGCTGATTTCCGAGGAAGTGATCCTAGAAGACAACGATAACTCCAAAATAGTGTCGGAATACAAGCTTCAGGGTTTAGACTGTCAAGTTTATGAGAACCAACATTTTTATGACGTACTAAAGATAGTCTCCGATCATGGGGTGCAACTGGTGGCTGTTCTGGATGATGATCAAAGCTTTTTGGGAGTGATCTCCATAAAAGACACTGTTACGGCATTTGCCCAGTCAGCCGCGGTCCAAAGCCCGGGAGGGATCTTGATATTAAGTCTTAAACAAATAGATTATTCACTGGCGGAAATAAGCCGTCTGATCGAATCCAATGATGCCAAGATCCTTAGTTGCATTGTTAACAACGATATCTTTGATGCCAACATGATAAAGCTGACATTGAAGATCAACAAGACCGATCTTTCGGCTATCATCGCGACCCTAGAGCGGTTCGAGTACAAGATCATTGCCAAATTTGAGGAGAGCCCCATGGAAACCAGTGAGAAAGAAAGACTGGACATTCTTTTCAAATACCTGGATATTTAAGCCGTAATCTGGCGGCCCACAAAATGAATATTGCAATTCACGGAAAAAAGATCGACCAAAACAGCCAGGGTCCCCTTCTCCAATTGCTGGGTTGTTTAAAGGAAAAAGAAGCCTCCGTGATTATTTCAGAGACATTGCTGGAGAGCCTGCAAAAAACAGATGTACAGGTAACTGACCTGGGCTCATTTTCTTCGAATAAGGACTTGCAGGATGTGGACTTTATATTCAGCTTGGGAGGAGACGGCACCCTGCTGGAAACCGTGGCTTATGTTGGGAAGTTGGAATTGCCTATCGTGGGCATCAATACCGGAAGGTTGGGTTTTTTAGCCACCATATCCAAGGATATGGTGACATCTGCGGTAGAAGCGCTGTATCATAATGAATTCGCTTACGATCATCGTACCTTAGTTCGGGTACATTCCGATCAAGATATCTTCAATGGCATTAATTTTGGTTTGAATGATTTTACCATTCTCAAACAAGATACCTCTTCCATGATTACGGTCCATGCTTATATTGATGGAGAGTATCTGAATAGCTATTGGGCTGATGGCCTGATTGTAGCTACCCCTACCGGATCCACGGGTTACTCTTTGAGCTGTGGCGGCCCAGTGGTGCTTCCTCAGTCCGACAATTTTGTCATTACACCGGTAAGTCCCCATAATTTAACCGTTCGACCTTTGGTGGTTTCAGATAATAGTGTTATCTCGTTCGAGATAGAAGGGCGAAGCAAGAATTTTCTGGTTAGTTTGGATACACGCTCTTTTACGGTGGAAGCTTCTATCCAAATGGCCGTAAGCAAAGAGGAATTTCAAGCGAAGCTGGTAA
>JAOTYN010000568.1 GCA_029861825.1 Cyclobacteriaceae bacterium | reverse complement strand
AATAATTCTTTCTCATCCTGGCCTAGTATGCAAGTACTCGACCACAGCATAATGGATAATAACACTGCGAACACTTTCATAATTTTGAGTTTTTCAACTTGAATAATTTTAACCGGAGAACCCCGGTAAAGAGGGTAGGACCTAGCTGGGTGAATTAATCAGGCCGATATTGCTACCGGCCCGATTGTACATCTGTCAAGAAACGTCAATACTTTTAGAAGCAGCTCTTTTTGCTTCTTCTTTCTTAGCTACCATCACTTTCAGTATTCCATTGTCATACTTGGCTAGAATGTCGTCCTGGTCAACAGTGTCGGGCAAAGTAAAGGACCTCTTGAATGCGCTGTAACTAAACTCCTTACGGGTATAGTTTTTTTCTTTCTCCTCTTTTTCTTCCTTCTTCTCCGAAGAAATATTCAGACATCCGTTCTCTATGGAAATATCAAAATCTTTCTTCTCCATACCGGGTGCTGCCAGTTCCAGCGTAAAGCTGTCCTCCGTCTCTTGGACGTTGACCGCAGGAAGATTCTCAGTTCTTAAAAAAGGTGTGTCGAAAAAATTGTCCACATCCCATAGATCTGAAAACATAGTGCGTAAGGTGGGTAAGCCGCCACCATTTCCTCTTTTAATCAGTGTCATTATATCCTCCTTTTTTTATTGGTTAAACAATTATCTTTTAAAGAACAAAAATAACCCTAGACTCTTTCTCTTGAAATGATTTCAGTCAGGCTGTCAGTAGGATTTTGTCATTAAGCGCCAGGTCATGATGAAAGCTGTATGGACCCTTAACCCGCACATGAAATGTGTGGTACTTCCAAAGATCATAATCCATGATGAGAAAATATCATTGTACAACTCCTGCAAAGAATCTAAGCTTGGATAAAAACTCTTGCATATGGAACCTGTTAGCGCCCATCGAATTTTCCACCGAATATCCGGCCTTTGTTTAATGATATTTCCCTTTATGCTGCTAGCAGGCTTTCTGTTGCATCCCGATTTATTTAGCTTCCGGTTGGTGAGAACCCCTGATCAATTGGTGGCCAATTTTCATCACCAATGGATGTTTCATGTGGGGCATCTCATAGTTTCTTTCTCCATTCCGTTTATTACGGTGGCTATTTTCTTTTTCACTTTAAAATTAACGGGAAAAGGATTTCGCTACGGACTGTTAGGAGGTGCCTTGGCGCTTTTAGGGGCTACCGCGTTAGGTTTGGATAAAGGCAGCCTATGTTTGGTTCTTTCAGGATTCGATACACTACCGGAATCACAGTTTCAGCAGCTGACTCCATTTTTACAAGTGTTGATCGACAAGAAAGGCTTACTGGTAGTCAATTGGCTGTTCATCTTACTGCCTTTGGGATTCATTCTTCAAATAGTAGGTCTGATTCGTCAGGAGTTGATCGCAAAAACCTCAGGAGTTTTAACCATTATTGGACTATTGTTGTTGATTAACCCCGATATTGAAATTATTAGTACGGTCGGTACTATCTTGATGATTGTGGGACTGGTTCCCTTGGGTTGGAAGTACTATCGACAACCCAGTCTGGCTGCTTCGGGTAAAAACTGACTACTCTTTATGCATTAAGAAGTACAGCTGGGACAACAAGGTTAGCTCAGACTTATTGTTGCCGGCGAATGAAGCTGCTATGGTCGCTGCCAGTTTGGCCATTTCAGGCTTAAGCTGTTGGCTAATCTCTAGCTCATGCTGCTGATAATATTGAGTAAACTCTTTAAAAGCATCAGCAGCGCTGGAATTGTTGACCTGCAAACGTTTCCAAACTTTGTTTAATTTATCCGGTTCGTAAGGCCGATCTGCCTTTTTACAAAAAGTTTTCATAGCTACTTTGACTGCGTCAAGCTCCTGGGGATGAATTCGATCATCCGAGTATGCCACAGCATAGCACAAACACACCAATTTTTCTAATAACATTAATTAATAATTTTGATCACTTTAGCACCCCTAACTGCTTTGAACTTTAAATCGATCAGTGCTTGATTGGCTTCTGCCAGAGTATATTCCTGAACCTGGGGCTTAATGGGGATCTCTGCTGCCAGCTGCAAGAATTCCTTAACGTCCTTGCGGGTTATATTCGCCACGCTTTTGATCTCTTTCTCCATCCATAAATGAGTTCCGTAATTGAGGCTCATCCATTCATCCAGGTCCTGATTTTCCTTGCGTATAGCGTTGATCACCAGTCTGCCACCGGGCTTTAGGAATTCCAGGGCCTTGATCACTGGTTTCCAGACAGGAGTAGTATCTATGATGGCATCCAAAGGTTCCGGTGGAGGCTCGGAGGTATCACCGCTCCATGCTGCTCCCAGTTCCAGGGCGAAACGCCTTTCCGCCTCACTGCGGGCAAACACGCATACTTGGCTGTGGGGATATTT
>JAOTYN010000147.1 GCA_029861825.1 Cyclobacteriaceae bacterium | reverse complement strand
AGGTTATAATAAACCTAATTTTTGGGTGGTCGTAAGTCCTTGGTTGTCAGTTTCTTCTCCCACAATAGTTCTCCACTCACGTCTCTTATTTCCAAGATCAAAACACGCTCTTTACGTGGTCCACTGACCTTAACTACCCCAAAATTTCGCTGGGTTACTAAAGTACCCTCCTGGGTAAGGCTATTTTCCCCTTCATCGGGCGTATGACTACTTGAAGTCAAGGGCGAAACTGTAAAATCATACAAGGGGTACAATCCCGCCCTATCTAATTTCGATAGTTCGGTATGATGTCGATCGCCGGTAAGAAAAATTACTCCCCAGGCACCAGAATCAGCGATGGCTTCCAGTAATTTTTTACGCTCCACGGGATAGGTAGCATAATTTTCAAAAACCGCCCCGGTATTTAGCACCTGTCCTCCTATGCAAATGAACTTAAAGGCTGCTCTGCTGTAGGTAAGTGCGTCCTTTAACCATTGCAGTTGAGCCTCCCCCATCAAAGATTTGGTACTGTCCATGTCATTATTAGGGGCCCTGAAATACCGGTCGTCAATTAAGAAGAATTGAACATCTCCCCAGTAAAACGTCCCGGTAATGCCACCTGCACCGGTGACGTTGTAGTTAGGATTGCCCCAAAACAATTTAAAGGTCTCCGTGGTGATCTCCTTATTCCAATAGCTGCGATCGGAATCGTTAGGGCCATAGTCATGATCATCCCAGATGGCGTAATGATGAACTGATCCCAGCAACGGCTGTACCTCCGGAACTGAACGAGTATGGGTGTAACGTTCCAATATGCCTCTTCGGCTGTTCCAATCGGCCTCTCTGAGATAGACGTTATCTCCCAACCACACCATGAAGTCAGGTTCTTGAGCACGAATATTTTCAAAAATTTCATAACCACCTCCATAAGGATCGCCGGGGCGATCAGTGATGGTCTCATTTATGTAATTGCAACTGCCCAAGGCAAAGGAAAAATCCGGTGGATCGCCTCTAATATGCCAAAGGGTTTGTGTCTGGAATTCCAAAGGGTAGTCGATGTCTATCACTACCCCGTCGATTAACAGTTCATACTCATATATTCTACCGGGCTCCACATTATCGGCCACTAGTTTTACGGCGTGAGCGGTAAACGGATCCGATCGCTTTTTGACAGTGTGCTGTTTAGTTTGATCTTGGTCTTTTTCCCAATACCTAAACTGGACCTCGGCAGGTTCTGAGGTTTGCACCCATAATAGTACCTCTTTCATAGTGGAATAGCCAACCATAGGTCCGGACTGCAGTTGTGCCCATAAGGGTATGATTAGAAAAAAACCGGAGAATATTAGTAGTAACCTTTTCATTGACTAAATATAGCATTCATTTGATAAGCATTTGTTAATATTTCTTTACATTCGGCTTAATTTGAATGGTTTATAACAAATCCGACCGCTCATGCTACGTGTATGTATAACACTTTTAATTACCACTCTAATACCACTGGTATCAAACGCTCAGGATCTGAGCTACTATTTACCACAAGATATTTCTTACGATGAGAACATACCCAAGCCACAATCTGTGTTAGGTCACGAGGTTGGAGCTTGGCATGCGACCCACGACAAATTGGTATGGTATATGAAAACCCTGGCGGCCGCTTCACCCAGGGTTACTTTGGAAACTTACGCCCACACTTATGAAAAACGGCCGCTGTTATTATTGACCATAACCAGTCCTCAAAATCACCAAGACATTGAAAACATCCGTCAGCAGCATCTTCGCATCAGCGATCCCCAGCAAAGTAGTTCAACGACATTAGAAGATCAACCGGTGGTAGTATGGATGGGCTATAGCGTGCATGGCAATGAAGCTAGTGGAACCAACGCCTCTCTTTTAGCAGCTTACTATCTAGCTGCAGCCCAAGGGCCTGAGATTCAGCAACTCCTCGACCAAACTATCGTCCTCATCGATCCCAGCATTAATCCTGACGGTATGAATCGATTTGCCAGCTGGGTAAATAGCCATAGAAGCAAAAACCTGGATGCAACTCCTCAAAGCCTGGAGCATAATGAGGCTTGGCCTAGAGGTCGAACCAACCATTATTGGTTCGATCTCAATCGGGACTGGCTTCCTCTTCAACATCCGGAATCGCAAGGAAGATTGGAAAAATTCCACTATTGGAAACCCAATGTGCTTACAGACCACCATGAAATGGGATCGAACCGCACCTTCTTTTTTCAACCAGGTGTACCCTCGCGTAACCACCCGTTAACGCCTTCCCGGACCTTTGAACTAACACAGTCCATAGCTCAATATCATGCCACGGCTCTGGATGAAATAGGCTCTCTATATTATTCCGGCGAGGGCTATGATGACTTTTACTATGGTAAAGGATCTACCTACCCCGATGTGAACGGGGCTATCGGCATTCTCTTTGAACAAGCCAGTGTAAGGGGCCATTTGCGAGAAACCGATAACGGTCTTATGAGTTTTCCTTTTGCCATTCGCAATCAATTTACCACCACCCTGTCTACACTACAAGCTGCACATGACCTGCGCAAAAATTTGTTAGAACACCAAAGGAACTTCTATAGCACCGCCATACAGGAAGCCGTCGCCGATCCCTTGAAGGCATTCGTTTTTGGCGCAGAGGATAAGGTGCGAAATTTCCATTTTCTGGAAGTTTTAAGACGACACCAAATAAAAGTATTCCGTACTTCCCGCGATTTGCGCATTGGAGGGAATGATTACCCTATGACTGACAGTTACGTGGTGCCATTAAATCAACCTCAATACCGGCTGATCAAGGGCATTTTCGAACAAAGAACTACCTTTCAGGATAGCTTATTCTATGATGTTTCTGCTTGGACCCTGCCATTAGCATTTAACCTGAAATTCAATGCATTGGATCGCAGAATTTTTACCTCTTCGCTTCTGGGTGAACCGGCATCTGACTTGACATTCCCAAAAGGATCATTGCCTGTGGAAGCCAGCGATTACGGATATGCTTTCTCATGGCATCATTACTACAGCGCTCGCGCCTCAAGCCGTTTGTTGGAAAAAGGTTTGAAGATCAAGGTGACTACAGAAAATATGACTGCCAACGGGGCGTCCTTGCGGCCAGGCAGCATCCTGGTACCGCTTCAGAATCAAAGCAAGTCGGCCGCTGAGATCTTTGAACTTATGAAAATCATATCTGAGAAAGACGGGGTAGATATTATTAGTCTGGAAACAGGTTTTGGCGGAAATCAAAAATCATGGGGAAGCCCCACCATAGAAAATATAAGAAGGCCCAAAATTGTAGTAGTAGCAGAAAAGGATATCAGTGGGTACGAGGTTGGAGAAGTGTGGCACTTACTGGACCAACGATTTGATATTCCCATGACCATTGTATCCCAAGACCGCATTGGCTCCTTAAAATTAGGCAAGTACAATACTCTGGTGATGGTTAACGGCCAGTATAAGTCCATAACTAAGAGTGCCCAAGAAAAAATCAAAAACTGGGTTTCCGATGGCGGAACGGTAATTGCTTGGAAAAATGCTGCCAAATGGCTGGCCGATCAAAAAATCAGCAAGGCAAGTTATCATAAACAGGAAGCCGATACCACCTCCAACTATGCATATGGTGATAGAAACAAGCTCTCAGGGGCTCAGGTAATCGGCGGAGCTATTTTCGATGCTAAAGCAGATCTAAGCCATCCGCTTCTATATGGATATACAAGGCCCAATGTACCGGTATTTCGCAATCATCAATTGATAATGGAGCGGTCCAAGAATCCCTTTACAAATCCGCTCATGTACTCTGAAAACCCCCTACTGAGCGGTTACATTTCACAACAAAAGCTTGAAAAGCTGCGAAATACGCCCGCGGTAGACATTAGTCATGTGGGATCCGGGCGAGTGATTTCTTACACAGATAACCCAAATTTTAGAGCATTCTGGCTGGGAACCAATAAATTATTCTTAAACGCTATATTTTTTGGACATATCATTGAATCGGAGGTAATCAAGTAGAGCATTGCACGGAATAATAAAATTACTTTTCTTTGTGGCATGAACTCACCACTTCTTTTTCCTCAGGACAAAAACTACATCCTGAAAGAAGCCCAGGAGAAAACCAAATCCCAGTTACTCACCGACTTAGCTGAAAGTGCCCGGATCATTTACCTTCAAAAATACAATCCTTTGGGATTGGAAGACGATACCATTAAGGCCATCAAAAGCTGTCGGCAGCCGATTATCGAAAATTTGGATAATTTTTACTCCGAACTTGCCGGTGTATACCGCTACAAGATCGGCAGTAATCAATTAGAGTTTATCTTCTCGGGAAAAAGTCATTATGAAAAATACCTGGATGACTGGAAGGAAGCGTTTGAGCTGTGGGTTGAAGACTTCAGCTTATCCCCTTATTTCATTAGAGCCGTGCTTGAAGCCACTATTTTACAGCCAAAAGACAGAGTGGCCTATTTAGCCAGTAATAGACTTAAGGTATACCTTTCCCAATACTTCCAACTAAAGGTCTACAAATACCGGGGGATCCTTCCTACAAAAGCTGCGTAAAAAAAATCTTAGCCAGTCTCCCATTCTGGCACTATGCGAGGTTTACTTTGTGTTGATTAAATAATTACAACATGAAGAACATTAAAAATCGTATTCAACTAATCGGCAGACTTGGAGGTGATCCGGAATTCCGCCTACTTGAGAGCGGTAAGCATGTAGTCAATTTTTCATTAGCCACCAATGAGACCTACAAAAATGCTGCCGGTGAGAAAACTGTAGATACACAATGGCATTACATTGTAGCATGGGGCCCATTGGCCGACATTGCAGATAAGTACCTGCAAAAAGGCAGTGAGGTGGTAGTTCAAGGTAAGTTAATTCATAAGAATTATGAAGGCCCTGACGGGGTTAAAAAGTACTTCTCAGAAATTGTCGCGGACGATTTGTTGATGATTGGTAAACCTCAGGGCGAACCCATCAGCAATTGACGAAGGGAGAGCTTAATGCTCTCCTTTCGTTTAAGGGCGATGTTTGAACTCCAGAATGTTTGCCACTCCGTCTCTAGCCTCATTGGCGATATAGAGATCACCATTAGGTGCAAAGCATATCCCTTCTGGTTGCTTAAAGGTCCTGGGGGCGAGAGGCACCAGATGCAGAACCTCCCCGTTGGGGGAGCTTACAATTAATACCCTACCTTCGTGAGCCACTATATAAATATCCTGGGATTTAGGATGTACCGCGATGCCTGAAGGTTTAAATCCTGTTATTTTTTTAGTGAGTTCCAATGGTTTCAATTGTCTATCGTTCCAAGACTCCAAGTGTTGCTTATCCAAAAGTATAAGTGGATCCCGGTCAAAATCGCCGCTTAAACTATAGCTATATACAGCCTTTCCTTTTTTATTCTTCTTATCTCCTTTTAAATTCGCCGACTCCTTACAAGCTATCAGAAGCCGCTCATGCTGTGAGTCATAAGCCAATCCCTCAACATCGTTCTCCCTGGACAAGGGTGTCTCAATCTTCTGAGTACTGTCACCAACCATGAAATGTCGGTATAGGTCACCATTGCTTTTGATAATATATGTCCATTTATTCACCACAGCCAGCCCTTCAAAGTCACCATTTCTGGCAAACTTCATGCGTTGGATAATTTCCTTTGATTTTAAATTATATAAGAATACCGTTCCCAGCTCATCCTGAACACAAGCCAAAACGTTCTTTTTGTGGAACGACAAACCTGAAATTTCAGAAAGCACATCCGGTAACAGGTACTTTTCATTCGGTGAACTTAGGTCATACCCTGTTTGTTGTGTGAATTTATCCAAAGCCGCCTGTTCTTGGGCCAATCTTGGGTGCTCATAAGGACGACAACACCACATGGACCAGAGAAAAATTACACCAAAGAAACAACTGCTAAACAGCTTCATAGCGTTATGGTAGAAGTAATGCTTGATTAATTTCTTATATTTATCAAAGAAAACCAACGTTGTGGATCACCATAGTCATGGTGATCAATCAATACGAAGTTATGAAAGAGAATCGAAAACACAACGGTACTCCTTTTGATTCCCCCCTTTTAAAGAAGACTAGAATCTACGTTGAACAGTTGCTGAATGATAAGCTTCCGGAACACTTTGTGTATCATAATCTGCAGCACACCTACGATGTGGTAAATGCCGCGGTAGAAATTGCCCAAAAAACACATCTTAGAAGGGAACAGATGGAAATTGTTTTAATGGCTGCCTATTTGCACGATGTGGGTTATATCAATCAGGCTGACGATCATGAACAGCAAAGTATTGAGCTTGGCAAAAGATTTCTAAAGGATCAAAAAGTGGACGAGCACTACATTGAAGAGGTAGTTGGCTGCATCGAAGCCACCAAGATGCCTCAAAATCCTAAAAACCTATTACAGCAGGTTCTTTGCGACGCCGATCTATACCATCTCTCCAGCAAGGAATACTTTGATAAAGCAGAGCTTCTTAGAGCGGAGTTCAGCAGTGTAGAAAAAGATGATATTTCAGAGTCGGAGTGGCTGGATATGAGCACTCTTTTTATTGGCAATCATCAGTATTTTACAGAGTACGGAAAAAGGGTACTTGGCCCGAAGAAGGACCAGAACCTTAAAAAGATCAAGAAGAGGTTAAAAGCTCTAAATGCAGATCCCAAGTATACTTTAAAGCTGGAGAAAGAGATCAGTCGATTACAAGCTTTAGAAAATAAAAAGCCTACCAGGGGGATTGAGACCATGTTCAGGATCACTTCCAAAAACCACCTGACCCTCAGCGGCATGGCCGATAACAAGGCCAATATCATGATCTCAATCAACTCAATAATTCTCTCTATCCTGGTAACAGTGTTGATTCGAAAGTTCGAAGAATTCCCAAATTTGATCCTTCCCACCTTAATTTTGGTGGGCGTGTCCTTGGCCGCCATTGTTTTTGCAATCCTGGCCACCAGGCCTAATGTTTCCTCTGGTACCTTTACTCGTGATGATATCCAAAATAAACGCACTAACCTGCTGTTCTTTGGAAATTTTCATAGTATGCACCTAAACGATTACTTATGGGGTATGAAAGAAATGATGAAGGACGGAGATTACCTGTATGGTAGCATGATTAAAGACATTTTCTTCCTGGGTATTGTGTTAGGGAAGAAATATCGAATGTTGAGGATCTCCTACACCATTTTCATGTTCGGGTTCGTAATCGCTATATTGACCTTTCTTTTAGCAATCGCTTTTCCGGATCATCTCACGCCCAAGATGTTCTTGTAAATCCCAAAAAATCGCACTACCAGAAGTTACTAAGGGCGTTTTGATCCAGCTTGCAATTGATCCATTCATCATCAAAACGCACCCCTCTCTTTTTGTAAAACTCTATAGCCGGGCTATTCCAATTTAAAACCTGCCAATATAACCCTGTACATTTTTCAATCTGGGCGATTTTGACAGTTTCTATCAGCAACTTTTCGCCTAGTCCACGACCTCGAAAGGATTTTGTTACCACCAGATCTTCCAGGTAAAGTCCCTTGCCTTTCCAGGTACTGTAGCGGGGGTAAAATAACGAAAGTCCTACGATTGCGCCCTCCGATTCAGCTACCAAAAATTGATACAGAGGCTGCGAACCGAAACCGTCCTTAAGCATTTGATCTTCCGTCAAAGCTACCTGATCTGAGGCTCTTTCAAATTCCGCTAACTCCCTGATCAAAGCCAAGACACCGGGGATGTCCTCCTTAGTACCTAATCTGACAGCTACTTTATCCATCACATTTCTGGTCCCGCCAGATCAGGAACCCAATTCATGTTATACCACGCGAAGGCGTAATAGTCCGCCGCCTGCTCAATGCGCTTGCTGGTAGGAGTTCCAGCGCCATGACCGGCGTCGGTTTCGATTCTAATAATTACCGGGGCGTCCCCAGCGTGGTGTTGCTGCAAGGTGGCCGCAAACTTAAAGCTGTGAGCGGGTACTACCCTGTCATCATGATCGGCGGTGGTGACCATAGTAGCAGGATAGTCGGTGCCTGTTTTTAAAGCATGAACAGGCGAATATTTGTGCAAGTATTGGAACATTTCCTCACTGTCCTCGGAAGTGCCATAGTCAAAAGCCCATCCCGCACCCGCGGTAAACGTATGATAGCGCAGCATGTCCATGACCCCTACCGCCGGGAATGCTACACGTGCCAGGTCCGGACGTTGGGTCATAGTTGCCCCTACCAGTAGGCCACCATTTGACCCTCCGGCAATTGCCAGATAGTCGGATGAGGTGTATCCTTCGGCTATTAAATACTCCCCTGCTGCAATAAAATCATCAAATACGTTTTGTTTGTTCATTTTGGTGCCGGCCAAATGCCATTTCTCGCCGTATTCGCCCCCTCCTCGTAAATTGGGCTGGGCGTAAATACCTCCATTCTCCAACCACACTAACCTGGAAATGCTAAAACCGGGGGTCAGGCTAATGTTGAAGCCGCCATAGGCATAAAGGTAGGTAGGCGTCTCCCCATTTAGTTCAAGGTCCTTCTTATGCACGATAAACATGGGAATTTTAGTCCCATCCTTACTTTCGTAGAAAATTTGTTTGGTTACATACAGGTCAGGGTCGAAGTCTATTTCCGGCTGTTGGTAAAGTTCAGAACTACCAGACGCTATGGTATATTTATAAATGGTAGAAGGATGGGTAAAGGAGGTAAAGGTATAGTATACCTCTTCATCGTCCATTTTACCATTGAAACCATATACTGTACCAATTCCTGGAAGCGACACTTCTTTTTCCAGATTACCTTGTAAATCGAATTGCTGTATGCTGCTTTTGGCATCGATCATGTATTCAGCAAATATCTTTCCCCCTACTATCGTGGTAGATAGCACGTTTTCCGTCTCCGGAATCAAGTCCTTCCAGTTATCGGGCGAGGGATTCTGGGCGT
>JAOTYN010000567.1 GCA_029861825.1 Cyclobacteriaceae bacterium | reverse complement strand
GCATTATCTGGTGGATCCTGAGACCAGTCATAACCTCAACATTCTGGCCGAAAATCTACTTCACTACAAGTTGATAGAGGAAGAAACTCTTATTGGTAGCGGGCGCAATAAAATAGCCTGGAACGAACTTACCCTATCTCAACAAGCTAGATATGCCGGTGAGCAAGCAGATATTATCTCCCAACTCCAGGCCAAGTTAAATCCTGAGGACAAACTGGCTGAGGTTTACGAGAAAGTGGAACTACCCCTGATTGAGGTGTTGGCCGAAATGGAATATCAAGGTGTTCGAATAGACCCTAACGCATTGCAGGAACTATCAAAAGAGTTGGAAGAGGCCAGCGAAAAAGCGCAGAATGAAGTATTTAAGATTGCCGGTGAGGAATTTAATCTGGCTTCGCCTAAACAGCTGGGAGAAGTGCTATTTGATAAACTGAAGCTAGTAGAAAAACCAAAGAAGACACGTACGGGACAATATGCTACCGGGGAAGAGATCCTTATCAAATTGAGCGCTGAACATGAGATCGTGCAGAACATTCTCGACTTCAGGGTTTATCAAAAGCTTAAAAATACATACACGGACGCCTTACCAGAAATGATTGCCGAAGATGGACGCATACATACAAACTATGAACAGGCCAGGGCGGCTACCGGACGGTTAAGTTCGAAGGACCCTAATCTCCAAAACATTCCCATTCGCACTGAGAAAGGAAGGGAGATCCGAAAGGCATTCGTTCCGAGAAATGAAGATTTTATAATCATGTCAGCCGACTACTCACAAATTGAGCTTCGGATCGTCGCCTCATTTGCCAAAGATAAGGAGATGATCGATGCCTTCAAGAAAGGTAGGGACATTCATGCCACTACAGCTAGTCGGGTTTTTAAAGTCCCTTTGGAAGAGATAGATGACAACATGCGTCGAAAAGCCAAAGCAGTCAACTTCGGACTGATCTATGGTATGTCAGCCTTTGGTCTATCAGAGCGATTGAGAATACCACGTTCTGAAGCAAAGGAAATCATGGAGGCCTACTTTGAAGAATTTGCTGCAGTTAAGAACTACATGGATCGGATCATTAATGATACTAAGGAAAAAGGTTATGTAGAAACTATCTTAGGTCGCAGAAGATATCTAAAGGATATAACGTCCCGAAACTATACACTGCGTGCTCATGCTGAACGCAATGCCATTAATGCTCCCATTCAAGGTAGTGCAGCTGATATCATTAAGGTGGCCATGATTAGGATCCATCAATGGATGAAGGAGCATAAGCTGCAGTCAAAAATGATCTTGCAGGTACACGATGAATTGGTTTTTGACGTGCACAAGAAGGAACTAAAAAAGCTAGAAAAAGAAGTGGTTGACCTAATGACGAACGCAATCCCGTTAGAAGTTCCCATGGAGATAGGTGTCGGAACGGGCAGCAATTGGCTTGAAGCTCATTGAGATATAAGCATTGAACTACTATCAGCAAAAGGTTGATATAGTCATAAAGGGGTAGGTAGGTTGATAATACCTCGAAATTGTTTGTAAACTTTCAATTCATATAAAAACCACTCATGAACCCTAACACTAAAAATGCTGTAGCTTGGGTAGCCCAAGTCCTTCTGGCCGAAGGTTTCTTATTCTTCGGTTATGGCAAATTAAGTGGGAACCCGGAAATTGTAGCAAATTTCGAAAGATGGGCTATACCGACGGATTCCATCTAGTGATTGGGGCCGTCGAATTGTCGGAGCTTTGCTATTGCTTCTACCTAAAACCGCTGGATATGGTGCAATTCTGCTTATCGGCACCATGGCTGGGGCAATGGCAACCTCACATAATGAACGGAGAGGCCACATATGTGATGATGCCCTTAGTATTCTTACTATCGTTGGTGGTGGTATTATGGGGACGAATGCCAGCCCCTATTAAAAAGCTGTTCTCAGGATCTAATTAAATAAGTACCAATATGGTTAGTAACTTAATGGTTACTAACCATATTGCATATAAGAAATCTTTATTATAGCTTTGTAGAGATGGATAATCCGTTTATCTACAACAAAGCAGTAACCGGCGATTACTTTGTAGGCCATGACAGTTTGGTCCAATCTCTTCACCACCAATTCAAACAACATCGCCATACTTTGATCGAAGGTCCATTTGGTTGGGGAAAAACATCCCTTGTATCTGAAAGCATCAATCGATTAGCTTATGGTGGAGACACTTATCCTCATTGCTGGATCGATTGTTTGCCATTTAGAAGTGAGCAAGCTTTTTACCAGGGATTGATTCGAAATATAGCAAAAACCCTCGCCAAAGATGAGCCATGGCACCAACTGGCTACCAGAGCCCTTCAGCAAAGATCTATTGCGTTTTCATTTCGCTCGCTGGAGCACACGTTTGTTTTGGA
>JAOTYN010000146.1 GCA_029861825.1 Cyclobacteriaceae bacterium | reverse complement strand
GCGCTACAGGCCAACAAGGAAGATCCCAGCGCTATAGCTGGTGACGTACGTAGCGTTTTACGGTACAGCAAGGATCATCCTTACGGGGAGATCATAACTGAAGAAACGGTGTCCCGTATAGATATCGAGGCCTGCAAAAGCTACTATGAGAGTATCTTTAAGCCCAATGTGGCCTATTTGGCCATAGTAGGGGATATCAATTTGGAACGTGCTCAGGAGCTGGTGAACCAATATTTCGGAGATTGGAAACCGGGACAGGTGTCGGAACGTAACTATGAAACGCCTCAGGCCCCGGAGCAAGCTCAAGTGGCCATAGTGGACCGGCCTCAATCCGTTCAATCGGTGATCAACATTACCTATCCGGTTAACCTAAAGCCCGGTCACCCCGATGTGGTCAAGGCTCGGGTTATGAACACCATCCTGGGCGGCGGTTTTTCTTCAAATCTTATGCAGAATTTACGGGAGAAGCACGCCTATACCTATGGAGCCCGTTCTTCCTTGTCTAGCGATAAGCTCGTGGGAAGTTTTAATGCGGGAGCCAGTGTAAGAAATGAGGTTACCGATAGTGCCGTGGTCCAATTTCTATATGAACTGGATCGCATCCGTACGGAACCGGTTAGTGAGCAACAACTGCAATCTATAAAGAACTATATCACGGGAAGCTTTGCCAGGTCACTGGAAAGCCCTTCCACCATTGCGAATTTTGCCTTGAATATCGAGCGCTACGGATTACCTAAGGACTACTATGCCAATTACTTAAAAAATATCCAGCAGGTAACCATAGCCGATGTCCAGGAAATGGCCCAGAAATATATACGGCCAGAGAATGCCTATATTCTGGTGGTGGGAAAAGCTTCTGACGTAGCCGATAATCTGGAGCAATTCGGCAACTTACAGTATTACGACATTTACGGCAATCCTTACACGCCTACCACATCTGAAGATCTTCCCGATGGCCTGACCGCCGAAAAGGTGATCAGTAGTTATCTGGAGGCCATTGGAGGTGTGAGTAATCTGCAAAAAGTAAAAGATTTCACCCACGTAAGATCGGCCTCTATGCAGGGAATGGACTTGGAAATTACCGAGATTAAGAAAGCACCCAATATGTCCCTGGAAACGGTAACCGCAGGTGCTATGGAGTTCCAAAAAATGGTGTTTAATGGCAATCAGGGTCTGGAGGTAGTCCAAGGACAAGCGCAGCCATTGGATGAAAAGAAAGTTGATGAGGCTATGATCGAATCCCGAATATTCCCCGAGTTGAGCTATGGGGAACTAGGCGCAAAATTGACCCTTACCGGCATGGAGAAAGTGGAAAATCAAGACAGCTATGTGGTGGAGGTAGAACTTCCCACCGGCAAGAAAAGCGTTATGTATTTCTCCGCGGAAAATGGCCTAAAACTAAAAGAAAGCGTTACCGTGGATACCCCGCAAGGGACTATCTCTCAATCCGTCATGTACAGTGATTACCAGGATGTGGACGGCGTGCGATTTCCACATAAGGCCAGCATCAATATGGGGCCCCAGATACTGGAAGCACAGACCACCAAGATTGAGATCAACAGCGGGGTGTCTGATGATTTGTTCCAGGTCGATTAACCATAGGCAAAGTTTAAAAAAGCGGGGTGACCCGCTTTTTTTTTGTCCGGGGAAAGGCGATATTGTTCACTATGGACAATATGAAATTACCCCTACTATTGATAGGCTTATTTTTGTTACTAAGCTGTCAAACCCGCGAAACTTCAAAGGTAGTAGATGACCCGGAATTCACCGAAAGCCCTACCGACCCATCCACGAGTTATCCTGCTGATATGACGGATGTTTTCACGGCTCACGGTGGCATAGAGGCCTGGCAGAATATGCAGGCCTTGTCTTTTGAGATTGAAAAGGAAGAAGGCACCGAGAAACACTTTATAAATCTATGGGACCGCCACGATCGCGTGGAGGGCGCTAATTTCACCATGGGTTTTGATGGGAGCAATGTTTGGATTAAGGCTGATTCTACCTACAAAGGAGACCCAACATTCTATCATAATTTAATGTTCTACTTCTATGCCATGCCCTATGTGCTGGGAGATGAAGGCATAAAATACCTGGAAACAGAACCTTTGGAGTTTGATGGCATTACCTATCCGGGTATTCGCATAGCTTACAACCAAGGGGTAGGAGTCAGTTCAAAGGACGAATACTTCATTCACTATCACCCAGAAACCAAGCAAATGGCGTGGTTGGGGTATACGGTAACTTATTTCAGTCAGGAAGCTTCCAGCGATGTACATTGGATCAGATATGACCATTGGCAGGAGATAAACGGACTTAAACTACCTAAGTCTGTGTCCTGGTACAATTACCAGGATGGACAGCCGGTAGACTTGCGCAATACGGTGTCATTTACCAATGTGACATTATCTACTCAGGAGCTTGATCAAGCATTATTCGAAAAACCAACCGGTGCTGTGATCCAGTAATATCTAATGGGTGAAGATTTAGGTATGAGTTCAGAAACGGTAAACCTGCTAACGTAGAAGGAAGGGATAATCCCTTCCTTCCAGCACCTAAATTGGTGCTTGCAGCAGCCATGTAATTGCCCTTATAAAAAGTTCTAGCCGCTTATTCGGCAGTTAATTCAAAGGTGCCCTGGATAAACAAGATTTCTGGAAAATGAAGGGGTACGGCAACCGGTTCTAAGGAGTGAGTGAAATTCAGATTAAACAATCCTGCATGAGTGCCGATCAGCAAGGAATCCGGGCTTATTTCCAGTAACGACTTTACATCGGCTTGTGCCAGTGTTTCATGTGTTGAAAACCGCGTTAATTGATCGGTTTGTGAATCGTAGAAAAACAATCCTGAAGTAGTTCCTACCCAAAGTTTTCCCTGGGTATCATTAAGCAAGTAGTTGGCATTTACATCAGGATAGTTAACAAATCCGCTGGGTGTTTTCCGGGATATTCCGCGATCGGTGGCGATCCATAAATTACCCGCGCCATCCTGAGAGATGTACTTTACATAGTCACTGGGTAAGGTATTGTTACCGTCCTCTCGATATCAATAGTTCTCAAAGGTACCGGTGGTACGGTCAAATTTATTCAGCCCTCCACTGAGTGTGCCCACCCATAGATACCCTATCTGGTCTTCAAAAAGGCAATTGATCCAGTTGTCGGAAATAGAGAGGGAGTCTTCCCGGTCATATCGAAATATGGTAAAGCCATATCCATCGTACTTGTTGAGCCCATCCTGAGTTCCGATCCATAAGAAGCCTTTCTGATCCTGCAGTAAACAATGCACAGTTCCCTGACTAAGCCCCTGTTCCAGATTCAATCTATCGAAACTAAGTCCTCCTGATTGAGGCCATAACGGAGTAATGCATAATACTAGAAGTATATGCACCAATAAGGTTCGCAAAGTGGACATAAATGCAAATATGTGCTAGATACAAGTTAATATCTGGGGGGGAACCTTCAAAACCCAATTGATTGGTTGGTGCTCAATTGGGGATGGCTGACGTTTTTTCGGTGTGGTTAACAGGCCTAGAAGGGGTATCCCGTCCATTTTTGATAGTTTATCCTTTGATCGTCTGTTGGATTAGGAAGTTTTTGCAAACGATATTGCCAAAAGAACTGCTTGCTGCTACGGGTCAGCTTTATGCTCAATTGACGACCACCTCGATTGATGAGTAATTTTGTGGTATGAGCTTTCCCTAAGGCCTTTTTCAGATTCTTTTGCACTTTCTTGCCATTTATTTTCAAGATAAGGTCACCAACGCTTAACTTCTTTCCAGCGGGTGATCCATTGGCGATCTGGCTGATTTTTAAGGAACTGTCCAGCAATGTTGCTCGAATACCGAAACATCTTTTTAGGGTTTGTTTTGAAGGCAGCCTGTGCAGGGTACAGCCCACTTCCGAAAGCGCATCTTTAAGATAGTCTTGCAAGGGCGCTGTTCCTCTAATCAGTTCATCGAATAAATCTTGAAAATCATGCTTGGTAAATTTTTTACAGATACGTTGTACATCCTCGGTTCGGTAACCGCGGTCCTTCTTTCCGAAATTTTGCCATAAATCACGGACCACATCATCCAGCGATGAGCGTTGCCCACTTAATCTCCGGATGTTTAGATCCAATATCAAAGCAACCAGCGCCCCCTTGGTGTATATAGAGACTTTACGACTTGGGGCCGTGATTTGATAGCCATCTAGCCAAAGGTCCCTGGATGAGTCGGTAAGTGATGCCACATGACGACCCTCATTTTCGAAATGCCTTTTGAACAATGTATCAACTTCTTTAAAGTATTGTTTCTCATCAAATACTCCACAACGCGCCAAAAATAGATCGCCGTAATAGGTGGTGAACCCTTCCGCCACAAATCCCTCCTCAAAGTAGCATTCCTTACTAAAATCATACGGAAGGAGGTTCTTAGGCCTGATTTTGAGAATGTTCCAGGCGTGAAACAGCTCGTGGGAGCTAACCCCCAGGAAATCGGGGTAGCGTTCTTTATGCAGCTGGGATCCTGGACCGATAGCGATCACCGTGCTGTTGGCATGCTCTACCCCGTGGTAGAACTTTTTCGGTGGCACCTGGTACAAGAAATGGTAGTCTTTTTCCGGGAATTCACCGAGGGTGTTGATCTGTAATTTTGAAAATGATTTGAAATGCTTTAAAGTTTTGGACTTGGATAGTTTATGCTGACCGTGAAACCATAAGTGAAAAGAAACACTTTCAAGTTCATAGCTCCAATGTTTCAATTTTTTGGAGGCCATTAATGGACTGTCCACTAGTTGGTAGTAATCCTTGGCTGCCCATTGCCGTTCTTTCCTAAGTGTAAGACCTGTGCCTACGCGATACGATTTAGGTAATTCCAGGGTAACCGTGCTGGGTTCGGTTAATCTTTCTTCAGTGTACAACAGGCAATTTATAAAGTTTATGTACCATTGTTCATCATCGATCAGACTTCCTCCAGCATCCCCTTGATGCGCGAAGTACTGGTAGGTGATGGTGATTCGTGACGATCCCGAAGTTTCCACCACCCATCGGTCTTTACTTACCTTGAAAATAGGAAGTGATTTGCCTCGCAATCCGCTGGCATGGATGCTTCTCAAATGTTTTGCATAGTTGGCCAACTCATATCTTCCCGGTCGCCAAGCCGGGAGTTGCAGGTAAAGTCGAGGCTTATTCCAGGTCGATATAGTTAAACTGATTTCCAGATAATGGCTTAAGGGGTTTTTACAGGAAATGTGATATTCCATCTTTCTCCGAGAGTTTGAGACAAGATAAAAAGAATAGCGGCGGCAGACACATATTTATTTATTTTGCTCAACCAGTTCCAAAATTTAAAATTGCTCCTTATCTTTGCAGCCCATATTATTCTAATTACGAAAAGAGATGAAAAGGACTTTTCAGCCTTCAAATAGAAAGAGAAAGAACAAACACGGTTTCCGGACGCGTATGGCTTCAGCTAGTGGCCGAGCGATAATAGCAAATCGCAGAGCTAAGGGCAGGAAGAAATTAACCGTATCGGACGAAAAAACCCACCTCAAGTAAGGCCGTACTAGCTTTAGTGTTAAAAGTATTACCTTTAACATAAAAGCAGATGGTTGTGAATACATTTCCAAAATCGGAAAGGCTGCACAGTAAGAAATTAATTGATGAGCTTTTTAATAAGGGCTCATCTTTTGTTATATACCCCTTAAAGGTTTTTTATTTGATCAAATCAGCGGAGGAGGTCGACCAGCACCAGGTACTGGTTTCCGTTCCCAAGAAGATCTTCAAAAGAGCAGTAGACCGCAACAAGCTCAAAAGAAGGATAAAAGAGGCATTTCGCTTACACAAGCAGGTTTTAGAACCGCTGGACTCCCACAAATTCCTATTAATTGGGTATATTTATATTGGCAAAGAATTTGCTGATTATAGCACTATTGAAGATAAACTAAAACGATCGTTGTCGCGTTTAACTAAAAAACACGATCAATAAAGGAAATTTTATGGGAAAGTTTAACAAGACGGCAGCAGCTATATTGATCACTGCCTTAGCCTTAGCAGGGATCTGGGCCTTCACCAGTCCCGGTGAAAAATATTTCGAGATCACCAAAAACCTGGACATATTTGCCACTTTATACAAGGAGGTGAACACCTATTATGTCGACGAGGTTAGCCCTAACCAATTAATTAAAACCGGCATTGACGCCATGTTGGGGTCGCTCGACCCGTATACCAACTATATTCCGGAAGACGATATTGAAGATTACCGGACCATGACCACAGGACAGTACGGAGGTATTGGGGCACTGATCGGAACCCGCAATGGGAAAAACATGATCATAATGCCCTACGAAGGGTTTCCGGCTCATAAAGCTGGATTGAAAATTGGCGATGAGATTATTCAAGTAAACGGTATCGATGTCAAGAGAAAGGCCTATACTGATATTAGCAAACTGCTTCGCGGGCAGGCCAACAGCTCCTTGAAGATGGTAGTGCAACGGCATAATTCCACCGAACCTATAGAAGTAGAGATTGTAAGGGAAAAGATCACCATCGACAATGTGCCCTATTACGGTTTAATCGACGACGATATCGGCTATGTTAAGCTTTCGGATTTTACCACCAACGCCGGAAAAGAGGTTAAAAATGCTGTCATTGAACTGAAGAGCCAGGGAGCAAATAGCATAATCCTGGACCTTCGAGGCAACCCTGGAGGACTCTTGAATGAGGCTGTTAATGTTTCAAACATCTTTATTCCCAAAGGGTCTGAAGTAGTGAGTACCAAAGGAAAAATGAAAGATTGGAACAAAACATATAAAGCCTTAAACCCTCCGGTGGACACAGAAATCCCGGTGGCCGTTTTGATCAGCAGCAGCAGTGCCTCAGCTTCTGAGATTGTGGCCGGAGTGGTGCAGGATTATGACCGGGGTATCCTGGTTGGACAAAAGACCTTTGGTAAAGGACTGGTTCAAGCTACCAGGCCATTGACCTATAACAGCCAGTTAAAAGTAACTACGGCCAAGTACTACATTCCTAGCGGTCGTTGTATTCAGGCCATCGATTACAGTAGTAGAAATGATGATGGCAGTGTGGGAAAAGTTCCCGATTCTTTAAAAGTGGCCTTCAAGACCCGTAACGGCAGAACCGTTTTTGACGGGGGTGGTGTAGATCCCGATATCAGCGTGGATATTGACTATCTGCCACCCATTGTGGTGAGCTTAATCAGTAAAGGACTTATATTTGACTATGCCACCATCTACCATTACAGCCATGAGACTATCGGCAAGCCCAGGGACTTCAAATTAGCGGATAGCGATTATCAGAAATTCATTAGCTGGCTAAGTGACAAGGACTATGACTATACTACACGTGTAGAGAACAGCATAGACGAATTGATAGCCCAAGCTAAAAAGGAAAAGTACTACGATGATATCAGCAAACAGATCCTTGTCCTAAGATCCAATGTTGAGCATAATAAAGATTCTGATCTGCAGAAGTTCAAAGCGGACATTAAGCAGATCCTTGAAGAGGAGATCAGCTCCAGATATTATTTGAGTCGCGGGGTAATTGAGACTTCCTTCAGTGCCGATGACGATGTCAAAGCGGCAGTAAAAGCCCTAAGAGATTCCCAAAATTACGGTGAACTGTTAGAGAACTGATCATAACAAAACATTAAAGAGCCATTCGTCATATTGACGGATGGCTTTTTTATTGACAACTGGTAATTGTTTATTTTGCAAAGATGAGTTTAATCTTAAGCATCGAGACCGCTACAGGTATCTGTTCAATAGCCCTTCATCAGGAAGGAACTGTTTTGGGCCGATCCGATCTTTGTTTGGAAAAATCACACTCCAACATGCTGGCAACCATGATCAAGCAGCTAGTTGCCAATACCGGATTTAATATGGTCGATTTGCAGGCCATTGCGGTATCAAAGGGACCGGGCAGTTATACCGGATTGCGTATTGGCGTTTCTACGGCCAAAGGGCTGTGTTTTGGCTTGGGTATTTCGTTAATCGCCGTTAACACCTTAAAGGCCCTGGCGGTGCAGATGATCCCTAGGTATGGAAAGGAATATTGGTATTGCCCTATGATTGATGCCCGTCGCATGGAAGTCTATAGCCTCATGGCCGATCATCGGCTGCAAAGCATCCTGCATACGGCCCCTGTGATTATTGATCAGCAGAGTTTTCATGAACAATTGGAACAGAACCCCATATTGTTCTTTGGAAACGGTGCCGCCAAGTGCCAGGAAGTAATTAAACACCCGGCTGCTCGTTTTATTTCAGGGGTCGAAACCAGTGCCTTGGGTGTGGGCACTTTGGCTTATGAAAAATTCCAAAAGGAAGATTTTGAGGACCTGGCATACTTCGAGCCTTTTTATTTAAAAGAATTCAAAGGCACTCAACCAAAGAAAAAAGTGGGTATTATAAAGTAAGGAACATGGATGAAAAACCCGTAGTGAATCGTGTGGCCAATAGTTCATTGGTAACCCTTGATCTTGAAAAGTATTATCACCAGGGACAAAGAGTCGTTTGGGACATCAAGGAGCATCTTTTTCAGGGCCTTATCTTAAAGGAGAAGGACTTCAGAAAATTTGTGAGTGATCATGATTGGAGTCAATATCAAGACCAGAATGTTTCCATTGTATGCACCGCCGATGCGATCGTGCCCACCTGGGCTTACATGCTGGTTGCGGTGGCTCTGGAGCCCTATGCTCATCATTTTGTTTTTGGCGATTTGGCAGCCCTGGAACAAAGCTTATTTCAAAAAGCCCTGGAGAGGATTCCTCTGGAAGAATACCGGGACGCCAAAGTAATCGTAAAAGGTTGTGGCAACTATCCGGTCCCGGAATACGCCTACGTGGAAATAATCCGTTTGCTGCGGAGTGTGGTAAGTTCGTTAATGTATGGCGAGCCTTGTAGTACAGTACCCCTGTATAAGCGTTCCACAGGGAGATAGAGAGCAGATTT
>JAOTYN010000565.1 GCA_029861825.1 Cyclobacteriaceae bacterium | reverse complement strand
TCCAGCATTTCAGAGGGGGGAATTTTTTCCGCGTTCATCAGCGAATCGGTTAACTGAAATAACCTCTTTTGATGAACGGGATCCGTAAGATCAAAGGTGTTACTGGCTCCTTCAATGAAATGAGATAATTGATTCATGGAAATAAGATATAAAAAAATTTAACACAGCCAGAGGCCAACAAATATCAAGAAATCGAAATGAGATTGGGCAGTCATTGTAAAAGCGATACCAGGACCTCTTTGATAGTTTTTACGTCGTTGGTGAAGTTTGATAGCAAGATAATAGTATGTCTTTTATTCAGATCCCGGTACATGTAAGTCTTAAAACCTGCCAGGCTACCTGAATGCTGTACGATATGTGGTTGTCCTTCCTGCAACCTCCATCCGAATCCATAGTACGACTGTTTCCCGTTGGACAATTGTGCCGGGCTGTAGGCCTCCTTAAACAGCTTGAAATCAATCAATTGCTTTTGGTATAGAGCCTGGTCCCATTTAAACAGGTCGTCGATCTGCGAAAAAATGCCACCCGCACCTGTAGTAAAGGCTTGGTAGTCGTTTAATTCACCATTGGCGCTGTGTCCTACGGCGTGGTCCGGCAAGGGTCCCTGACTACCATCATATACTATGGAATGATCCATACCCAATGGGCTGAAGATTCTATGGGCAACTATTTCCCGAAAACTGACACCTGATATTCGTTCCAACAGAACACTGAGGAGCACGTAGCCGGTATTACTGTAGGTGAATCGTGATCCGGGACTAAAGTCTAGACTGTCCAGAGAGTGAACAACATCTAGTACCATTTCATTGGTCATACCCTCTACAAATTTGCCCAAGACATAATAATCAGGTAGACCTGAGGTGTGATTCAACAAATTACGGATGGTTATCTCCCGGGTAAAGCTTGGTAGATCCTGGAAATACGGGGCTATGGTTTGATCTAAGGAGATGTCGTTCTCGTCTAAGAGCATCAACACCACCATGGCTGTAAACTGTTTGGCAATGGATCCCAGATAAAAAGGTGTGTCTTCCGACAAGGGCATACCCATGTAGGCTTCACCCCAGGCCTTGCGATAAACGGGGATACCGCTGTGGGCCACCAGCACCGTCCCATTGAACATGGCAGAATCATGAAACGCTTCCATAACGGAATCGATGGAGGCATGAAGCACATCCTTTCCATAAGACTGCCCTTGGGTTGGAGCACCTGCTAACAGCGACCAACTCACCGCCAGTATTAATAGCCATACTTTACGGGAGTACACCGATGTGAATGAAGGATTAGCGATCAAACGATCCTTTCCTGATTCATAAGCAGTACTTCATCCAGGTCATAGCCTTCAATAGGTACGATTTCTTGATTCACTTCGTCCCAATCTACCCTGCGGCCAAGTTTATAGGATACCCCGCCCATATGCGCGGTAATTGCTTCTTCAAAGCCTTCCTTTATACCACAGCTGGGATCACCGCCATTGCGTATACAGCTCAACCATTCACGAATATGCAGAAAGGTGGAATCTACCCGCTTACCATCGCGGTAGGTCCAAAGCAGACCTTTGTCTGCGAAGTATTTGGAAGTAGCAGATGATATGCCGTCAACTCCTCCCAAAACCGCCGGGTCGTACTGATAGATAGGGACATTGGGATTCACTTTTTCATCCTCGATCATGTCCTTGAATCGGGTGGACCGGGCATCAGCGTAGATTACCAGTTTGTTGCCCAGTTCCATGGTCCCGTCATGTCCCATGAGAACACTGGAACGACTGTATTGGTTACCGAGGGTAGCGCTGTAAACCAGGGTCATGCCTTTTTCTTTACCGGGCTCCTGGCTGCTGCCGGTGGTGAAGTCCGGAAATTCCATATTGACTTGCATAACGTCGGGGACATTTCGGCCATCACGATGGGTATAGATGCCGCCGCTGGCCACTACCGATCGGGGGATGCCCATATTCAACACGCAGTTAACACGGTCATAGTCGTGGGTCATAAGGTCTCCTGAAAGACCTGATCCGTAAGCCCACCATTTCCTCCAACGGAAAAAATGCTCTTTATTGAAGGGAACGTAAGGGGCATTACCGATAAATTGGTCCCAGTCAATGGTGCTGGGGCTGGCTTTTTCATGGATGTTATACTGCCAGGCTCCATTATCACTATTGCGATTGGTACTCACCTGGATCAAGGATATGTGGCCCAAGATATTTTGATCAATGACATTTTGTGCTGTTAAAAAACTTTGAGTTTGCCGGTGTTGGTGTCCTACCGTTAATACTGCCTTGGAGTTCAGGGCCGCATCCCGCAAGGCATAAGTCTCTGAAATATTGTGGGTCATGGGTTTTTCCACGTAAACATGCACGCCGGCATTTAAGGCATCAATGGCCATAGGAGCATGCCAATGGTCAGGTGTTGC
>JAOTYN010000566.1 GCA_029861825.1 Cyclobacteriaceae bacterium | reverse complement strand
GGTATCATTGGTATGGGGCGTATTGGTAAAGAACTAGCCAAAAGAGCTTTTGCTTGTGGCATGAAAGTGCAATACCACAATCGCAACCCATTGTCTGATGAGATAGCAGATGCCTACCACGCCAGCTATGTATCAATCGAAGACCTTTTAAAAAGTTCTGATGTTATCTCCATTCACGCACCCTTGACCCCTTCCACCAAACATTTGATCAATGAGGAACGCTTGGTTCTAATGAAATCTAGTGCATTTTTAGTAAACACCGCCAGAGGAGGTGTTATTGATCAGAAGGCGTTGGTCGCGGCCTTACAAAAGGGGCAGATTGCCGGGGCAGCTTTGGATGTATTTGAGCATGAGCCGCAAGTGCCTCCGGAGCTACTGGAAATGGAACAGGTGGTAATAACACCTCACAACGGTACTGGCACAAATGAAGCCAGGCAAGCTATGTTAGAAGAAGCATTGGGCTATATTACCGCCTTCCTATCCGGTCAAGAAGTAAGGGCAAGAATTGTTTGAAATCAGATAATTAATTAAATAATTTTCCAGTTATGAGTGACAACTACCACCAGCAATTTGAACTATCAGAGAAGACCGCAGTAATCACCGGTGCCAGTAAGGGCATAGGCGCCGCCATGGCTAAAGCCTTTGCCTCCTTTGGGGCGAAAGTGATAGTGAGTAGTCGTAAGCAAGAAGCAGTAGAGGAGGTAGCCTCAAAAATTCGGGAGCAAGGAGGAGAAGCTACTGCAGTGGCCTGCCATGTAGGCCATGAGGACCAACTTATTAATTTGATTACTCAAGCAGTGGGGAATTACGGACCAGTTGACATACTGGTCAGTAATGCAGCCATCAATCCCGTATATGGGCCCATGGCTGAAGTTGATGGCAACATCTTTGATAAAATTATGACGGTGAATGTGAAGTCCTGTTTCACTTTAGCCAATCTATGCCATCCTATTATGAAAGCAAATGGAGGTGGTTCTATGATTAACATCGCTTCTGTAGAAGGATTGAAACCAAGCTTTGGACTGGGCCTCTATAGTGTAAGTAAAGCAGCGCTGATTATGCTCACCAAGAATCAAGCTAAAGAATGGGGTCCGGATGGTATCCGGTCAAATGTCATATGCCCCGGTTTAATAAAGACCAAATTCAGTGCAGCTATATGGCAAGATGATAAAGTCATGAATCAAATTGAAAAGCACCTGCCGATGGGCCGTATGGCTACACCGGATGAGATGACCGGGCTGGCCGTTTTCCTGGCCTCTAATGCTTCCAGGTATTGTACCGGGGGCGTATATACTGCCGATGGTGGACATATGATTGCCTAATCTTAACAGTTAATTTTAATGAAATATATCGTATGCCAAGAACCTGGCACCTTCGTAATAAAAGAAAGGGATGCCCCCACCCGCAAGCCAGGAGAAGCGCTGATTAGAATAAAGAAAGTCGGTATTTGTGGGACTGATTTGCACGCTTTCCAGGGCAATCAACCATTCTTTGATTATCCAAGGATCCTGGGGCATGAGTTGGCTGGGGAGGTCCTTGAAATAGACGACAATCGGCGAGGGCTTAAGCCTGGTGACCTGGCTATAGTAATGCCTTATTATACCTGTGGAAAATGTATTGCTTGTGCCCAGGGCAAAACCAATTGCTGTACCAGCATGGAAGTACTCGGCGTGCATATCGACGGAGGCATGCAAGAAATACTCAGTTTGCCTCTGGAAGTTTTAATACCTGCAGGAAAGTTGACCTCAAATGAAATTGCCTTAGTAGAGCCATTGTCCATTGGTGCCCACAGCGTACAACGTGCACAATTACTAGCCGGTGAAACAGCTCTAGTAACCGGCTGCGGTCCGATAGGGATAGGTGTCATGAAATTTGCCAAACTGGCTGGAGCCAAGGTCATTGCTATGGATGTCAATCAGCAGCGTCTGGATTTTGTATCGGAAAAAATTGGTGTCGATCATACCATACTGGTAGGACAGAACACCAGTGAAAACATCCTTGACTACAACCAGGGAGAACTGCCAACCGCGGTATTTGATGCAACGGGAAACAAGCAAGCCCTGGAAGCTGGTGTTCAATTCATCTCTCATGGAGGGCGGTATTTGTTGGTAGGCTTATACAAGGATGATCTGTGCTTTAACCATCCACATCTTCACAAAAAAGAAGGGAGTATACTGGCCAGCCGCAACGCGACTTTCAAGGATTTTTATCAAGTGATCGATATGCTCAAAACCGGTAGTTTTCCCGCCACAGACTATATTACCCATGAAGTGCACTTTACGGAAATGATTGATCATTTTGATTCTTGGATCAAACCGGAGACTGGGGTGATCAAGGCTATGGTGAACTGGTAGAGCTGCAAAACACAAATCTATTTACATTGAAGCAATCAATTGTACAGTGGGA
>JAOTYN010000564.1 GCA_029861825.1 Cyclobacteriaceae bacterium | reverse complement strand
ACCCCCCAAGGACAATTGATCTCATTTGAGACTCAACGCTACTATGGTGGTGATAAAGATGCCCAATTGCAGACCTGGTTAATTGAAATGTTGGATTATAAGGAGTTTCAAAGGATCATTATTCCTTATAAATGCAGGGTCACTTGGATTTTACCTGATGGTGACTTTAATTGGCTTAATTTGGAAATTACCGAGCTGGAGTTTAACTAAGTTGAGAGTAAAAGCCAGCAGACAGAATCAATCATAAAATGAGTACACTGAATCCTTTTCACTTGGCTATTCCAGTACATGATCTGGAAACCTGTCGACGTTTTTACGGCCAGGTATTAAAATGCCCGGAAGGCCGCAGCAGCGAGCAATGGGTAGATTTTGACCTTTACGGACATCAACTGGTAATCCATGAGACCGACCAGGCCCGGGAGCGGGGAGCCGCCAACACCGCTAACCCAGTGGATGGGCATGATGTGCCGGTTCCCCACTTCGGGGTGGTACTGCCCTGGGATCAATGGCAGCAACTTTCCCAACATCTGAAGCATCAGCAAATTGAATTTATCATCGAACCTTATATTCGCTTTGAGGGTCAAGTGGGTGAACAGGCTACTATGTTTTTTCAGGACCCCTCGGGCAATGCTTTAGAGTTTAAAGCTTTCAAGGACATGGGTCAACTCTTTGCGAAATGACCCGCGCCCTACTTAGGGTTTTTATAGGGCTTTTCCCTTGTCTCCTTTTATACTCCTGCCAACCATCGGAGACTGCTGCACCACCGAATGTCATTTTTATTCTCACCGACGATCAAGGCTGGGGCGACATCGGCGCTCATGGCAATACTTTAGTAGAAACCCCGGTACTGGATCAATTTATTACCGAAAGTGCCAGCTTCAATAAATTTTATGTCAGCCCTTTGTGCGCCCCTTCCAGAGCCTCCTTTCTAAGCGGCCGCTACCATCTGCGCACCGGTACCGTTTCGGTTTCCCAGGGTATGGAACGCATGCGCCCTTCAGAAATAACTATTGCGGAACTGCTAAAGGATGCTGGGTATGCCACCGGATGTTTCGGAAAATGGCACAACGGCTCCAACTATCCGGAAAACCCCCAAGGACAAGGATTCCAGCGCTTCGTGGGTTTCTCCGCCGGGCACTGGAACAATTACTTTGATACTGAACTGGAATATGACGGCCAATTCCGCAAATCTTCAGGATATATCTCCGATGTGATCACAGACGAAAGTCTGGCCTTCATTGAAGAGAACGGGGATGGGCCTTTCTTTTGTTACATTCCCTACAACGCTCCCCACGGTCCTTTTCAGGTTCCCGACGCCTACTTCAATAAATACCGGGAAAAAGAGCTGGATGACCGCCTGGCAGCCATTTACGCAATGGTGGAAAATCTCGACCATAATATTGGGCGCATTTTGCAGAAGCTGCGGGATCTGGGCTTATCCAAAAACACCATAGTCATATTCGCCACGGACAACGGTCCCAATGGACAACGTTACAACGGCAATATGAAAGGTTGGAAAGGAAAGGTGGACGAAGGAGGGGTTCGGGTCCCTTTCATAGTAAGATGGCCTGGAAAAATAGCTGCCGGATATCAAATTGAGCCGGCAGGCAGCCACATTGATTTTTTGCCTACGGTAATGGACCTGGTAGGATTGTCCCTACCTCAAGATATTGACGGTATTAGCCTGGCCCCGGTGCTGCTGCAGGAGGAAGATCAAATCCCTCAACGCACTATTTACACCCATGTTAATTTCATGACGGAGCTCTATCCCTATCCGGGAGCAGTCAGAGATGGTAGATACCTGTTGACCGTAAAAGAGGATGGCAATGAGCTCTTTGATCTTTTTGGTGATCCCGGCCAGGAGGATAACCTCATCAACGAAATACCCAAGGTAGCCCGTGAGTTATTATCAAAATACCATAGCTGGTTCCAAGAAGTTACCCGGGAGACGGGTACCAAGCCCCCCATCCCAGCCGGGCACCTTGAATTCCCACAAGTCTCTTTGTATCCTCAAGAAGCAATGGGTATTACGGACAGCCTTCAGTACCAGGAGGGCCATGGATGGGCCCATGATTGGCTGGTGAACTGGAAATCTCCGGAGGACAGTGTGTGGTGGCCTCTGCAATTGGCAGAACCTACTACCTACCAGGTATTTATGGAATACACCGTCCCTGACACTGACTTGGGAGGTCAAGTGCTGGTTCGTGCCGGACAACAAGAAATCAACGCTACCATTACCCGGGCTTTCGATCCGGACTATATTCCCAGCCCGGACCGGGTGCCCAGGATTGAAGTTTATGAAAAGGAGTGGGCGCGTTTGGAAATAGGGTCTGTTACCCTGCCAGCCGGCAGGCTGCAAGTGGTCTTGAAAGCGTTGGAAGTTCCCGGTAGTCAGGTGTGCGAATTTAGG
>JAOTYN010000145.1 GCA_029861825.1 Cyclobacteriaceae bacterium | reverse complement strand
GCTTTTACTGGTGCGTCTGCAAGGAAGCATGATCTACCTCAGCAAACTTCGCCGCAGCCAATTGCAGCCATTGCCCCAAAATTGGGTGTGGAAGGTGCAGGAATTAGCTCATCAACTACGCATACAGAAGACGGTACAAATCGCCGAATCTGCACTGGCTCAAGTTCCCATGGTTATCGGCCATATAAAACCCATTATTCTATTGCCGGTTGGTATAATAACCGGTTTGCCTGCCAGAGATGTGGAAGCGGTAATCGCTCATGAGCTGGCCCATGTTAAACGATACGATTACCTTATTAATATCCTGCAAACCATCATAGAATCACTGCTATTCTTTAATCCCGTAGTATGGTGGATCTCTCAAGTGATCCGTAAGCAACGAGAACATTGCTGTGATGATCTGGCGGTGAAATGCTGTGGAAACCACCTGATCTACGCACATGCTTTAACCAACTTAGGTGCTTGGTCATTGCAAACTCCTTCTATGAGTATGGGGTTGTTCAAAAGTAAAGGTGAACTTCTACAAAGGGTTAAGAGGCTGGTTTATCCTCACCACCGTGCCAGTATTAAAGAGAAGTGGATTCCTGCCATGATCTTGGGAGTTGCCATTACTTGCCTTACCTGGTATTCCTTAAAGGTCCAGGCGCAACTGCAACCTGCAACGCCCACCTTGGAAGCCAATTCACAGGCTTTGGAAGCCATTGAGGAGCTTAAGTACGTAGCAAGTATTGCTGATGTGGCTTGGGATACTTTGCCCCCCCCTACAGATATTGAAGTGGATATTGAAGAAGTTGATCCCCCGGTAATAGCGGAAGAACAGGAGTGGATTGAGGAGGATCTGACCGATTTTGAGTTGGTAATGCCCGATGTGCAGTTTGATTTTGTAGTTCCTGATTTTGAGGTGATGGTACCGGATTTTGATTTTGATGTGATGGTGTCACCCGACATAGTTATTCCGCCCATCCCTGACATAGCGGATGCCATGGTGGATATAGAAACTATAGTAGATGTCGAACTGCCGCAGATTTTTATGGATCTGCAGGAAGCCAAGGTATTTGCATACGGTCAATTGAATGATACTACCCGCAAAAAGATCGAGGAGGCATTAGAATCACAAAGAGAAGCCTTGGACCGTGCAAGAGTCGAGCAGGCCGAAGCTTTGGAACGTGCCCGAGAAAAGTTGAGGGAATCGCTGGAGCAGGAACGTCCGGAGGATCTAACAGAGGAAGAATGGGAAGAAGCCAAACAGCAAATACGGCGTGCAGAACGATCCCTGGAACGGGCTATGGAGCAGTCCCAACGATCCTTGGAGCGTGCATTGATGAACCAGGAACGGGAACTGTCCATGCATCTGGAACATGCTCGCAGGATGAGGGACCAGCAAAAAATGACCCGAGAGCATTTACGCAGGGCTCACCGCCACCAGCGTGAGCGCATGGTCCGTGAGATAACTCGTGAACACCGTCATACAGCGCGCCGCACACACGAATCAAAGTTAAGACATGAACTGGTTGAAGATGGTTTGTTGGACCATCACGACTCCGACCTCAAGTTGGTGTTTAAGAAAGACCTGATCAAAATTAACGGTAAGCAATTAAAGGATCCTTTGAAAGAGAAGTACCGGGATATTCTGGATGAGATGTATGGGTCTGGGAGTCAAGGAGAGCTGGAGTTCAGCAACTAACTGTTATATACGCTATACGTTGTGGATGACCCTGACTTTAAAGTAAGTCAGGGTTTTTTATATAATAAAATACCTCAAAGCGAATAGGAAGGTGAGTACATACATGATAGGGTGTACCTGGCGCCTCTTGCCCCTAAGCAGTTTTATAACCGTATACAGGATAATTCCCCAGGCTATCCCGTTAGCTATGCTGTATGAGAATGGCATCATGATCACCACCACCATTGCCGGCAAAAGCTCTTCTAAGTCATCAAAATTGACTTTTCTTAAGGAGTCCATCATTAATATGCCCACCATGATGAGGATGGGGCTGGTGGCTGCACTGGGAATCACGGCGGCAAAGGGAGCGATGAAAATAGCCAACACAAACAATATGGCCACAATCACAGCGGTGAGTCCGGTTCTGCCACCGGCTATGATCCCAGCGCCGCTTTCAATATAAGTGGTTACCGTCGAAGTACCTAGCAGAGACCCTACCGTAGTAGCGGTGGCATCGGCCATTAAGGCTTGATTTATACGGGGCAGGTTTCCCTGTTCATCCAACATGTTGCCCTTGTCGGCTGTTCCCAATAACGTGCCTATGGTGTCGAACAGATCCACTAGAGTGAAGGAGATCACCACCATGAATAGAGTGAACAGGATGCTCCATATGCCGACTTCCTCACCTTGTGCGAAAAGACCTTTGAAATCCAATTGCAGGAAAGTAGGAGCTAGAGTGAGTCCCTCAAAATCAAACTCCTGGGGAATTTGCGTTACTCCCAAAGGGATTCCCACCAGGGTTACCGCCACAATACCGATGAGCATGGCGGTCTTAACCCTAAACAGCATTAATACCGCCAGTAAAACAAATCCCGCTATGGCCAGTAATACCGCTGAATCCTGCATACTACCCAGTTGCAATACCTGTGCAGGGGCATTCAAAATTTGCGGTACCATATCCGTGATCTTATCACCACTGAAGCCGTAGACAATATCTAATATAGGCCCTTGGTTTACCCGGATAATGCCGGCGTTGTTTAAACCGATGAAGGCAATGAACAAACCGATCCCCGCGGGAATGGCATGCTTGATGGTTTTGGGAATAGCATTCACAATGGCAGTACGAGTGCCGGTTAAGGTCAGCACAATAAACAGAACTCCGGAAATGAACACGATGGCCAAAGCTTGCTGCCAGGTATATCCCATGGTTAATACGATGGTGAATACGAAGAAGGCGTTGAGCCCCATTCCCGGGGCTAGTGCGAAGGGGTAATTAGCATATAAACCCATTACCAGGGTGCCGATGGCAGCCGCCAGACAAGTGGCGATCAGTACACTCTGATAATCCATTCCCGCCTGTACCAGCATGGAGGGGTTGACGAAAATGATGTAACACATGGTAAGGAAGGTGGTGATACCGGCAATCAACTCTCGTCGAAATGTGGTTTGATGCTCGTGCAGCTTGAAGGCCATAGAAGAACTATTTGATGGAGTTAGTTCCTAAAGAAAAAGCAAATTGCTTATAATTACAAAACCATCAGCTTAGGGTCAAATTGAATAAACTAATTTTACCAATTACTTTGCTAGTGGGCGTGCTGGGGAGCTGCGCTTCTCAGGGCACTACAGGTACCTTACAGACTCGCACCGATCCCCAGTCAACCTACTTGGAGCTAAGGGATCAGTGGGTGACTAAGGACCGGGATTTGTCATTTGATGCCGAGGTAGTGCTCAACGCCAAGGAAAAGGCATTGGACAAGCAATTGGTCTTACTAAGGGATTCTATGATAACCCAGTATCGGGATCAGCACTTTTTCCCACCAGCGCGTTACTTTTTCCAAAGCCAGGAACACATCGAACAAACCCAGCTTTTCAAGATCCTCAGAAGTATGCCCAAAGGCGGAATTTTGCATTTGCACGGGGCTGCATCCGGAGATGCCGAATGGGTAATAGATCAAGTGGTTGGTGACCCTCATGCGTATGTCTATTGGACCGAATCAAACCGTACTTTTACCAAAGGTCAAATACGCTTCTTTGCAGAGAATGAGGTACCATCAGGATTTCAATCAGCATATTATCTTGACGCTCAAGTAACCAACTTCCAGGACTCCCTTAAATCTCTGTTGACTTTTGATGCCAATATCGATAGGGACTCAGTGGACATCTGGAGGGAGTTCGAGATGGTATTCAATCGACTTTACGGCTTTGTCAGCTACCAGCCGATGTTCAAGAAATATTTTCTGCGGGCATTTAAAAATTTAGTGGATGACGGTATTCAACACGTTGAGATAAGGGGAATTTTCAATCAATTGTATGATCTGAAGCAGTCTCAGGGGTATTACAACCGGGATTCTACAGTGGTCTATTTTCAAGAAGTAGCGGAGGCCATGCAGGAGATCGAACCTGCCTTTACTCTTAAAGTTATCTTTACCGATTTGCGTTTTAAGAACGTCGAGCAAATCAATGAGCGACTGGTAGCGGCTTTTCAACTAAGGCAACGCTATCCTAATTTCGTCACCGGCTTTGATCTGGTGGCAGAAGAGGATGCCGGTCATTCCACCTTATATTTTTTGGATACCTGGATGAAGCTGGATTCGCTGGAGAACGTTTACGGGGTGGAAATGCCTCTTTACCTGCATAATGGGGAGAGTGATTGGGTAGGAGTGGAGAATATGTACGATGCCGTACTACTGAACAGTAAGCGCATTGGGCACGGCTTTAATTTGTTTCGCTTCCCGCATTTGATAGAGGAGGTAAAGGCCCGCAATATATGCTTGGAAATAAATCCCATTAGTAATCAGATCCTGGGTTTTATCCGTGACCTTAGGCTGCACCCCGCCAGTACCTACCTGCGACGTGGGGTTCCATGTGTGATCAGTTCTGATGACCCTTTGATCTTTAACTATAAAGGTCTAAGTTACGATTTTTGGGAAGTGTTCCTGGCTTGGGAACTGGATTTAACTGCTCTGAAAAAACTAACACTTAATAGTTTGATGTATAGCGCTTTAAATGAGGATGAGAAAAAGAAGGCCCTAGTATATTTTAATGATAACTGGCAGAAGTTTGTCGATCAAGCTCTTGTCGAACTGTCCCCCTGAGAATTATGAGACTAATACCATTTTACCTAATCGCCTTGATATTTGTTGCTTGTCAGCCAACAGAACCTTCGACCGAAACCACAGAAACCACTGACAAAATCCCTATAAAGGTGGTGGTGTTGGCCATGTTCGAGCGGGGACAGGACACCGGCGACGGTCCAGGAGAATTTCAGCTATGGGTGGAACGTTTGCCCCTGTCCGACAGCCTGCCTTTCCCGCAAGGTTACCGGCAATTGCGCTACAACCCGGACAAAGGCGTGTTGGGCATGGTAACAGGGGTGGGCACCGCTAAAGCCGCGGCCTCGGTTATGGCCCTGGGCATGGATCCCCGTTTTGATCTAAGTCAGGCCTATTGGGTTATCGCCGGCATTGCCGGTATCGATCCCCAGGATGCTTCTACCGGTTCAGCTGCCTGGGCGGAGTGGGTAGTGGACGGCGATCTGGGGCATGAAATCGACCCCCGGGAGGCGCCTGCCGATTGGACAACCGGTTATATTCCCTTACGCAAGTCTGAACCATACCAAGAACCCCGGCCTCAAAATAATGAAGGGGTAGTATATCAATTGAACAGTCCACTGGTTAATTGGGCCTATGAGTTAACCAAAGACCTGGAGTTAATGGACAATGAAGAGATACAAGCCATGCGTTCCCAGTTTTCCGAATACCCCCGGGCGCAGACCGCTCCCCGGGTAATGAAAGGAGATCAATTAGCTGCTATGACCTATTGGCATGGTGAACTGCTTAATCAATGGGCCAACGATTGGACGGAATACTGGACCGGAGGTGCCGGTAATTTTGTCACCTCTGCCATGGAAGATACCGGGAGTTTACAAGCGTTGACCTTTTTAGATCAGGCCGATCTGGTGGATGTGCAAAGGGTACTGGTATTGCGCACGGGATCCAACTTTACCATGCAGCATTCCGGAATAACCGCCGCAGAAAGCCTGGCCGGAGAGAAACTTAAGGGAGGGGGTTACTCCGCTTATGTGCCCGCTATTGAGGCGGCATACCTGGTAGGCAGCACCGTGGTTAATGAGTTAGTGGCAAAATGGGAAGAATACGGAGAAGAACTACCTACTCGCTAAGCGGATCGTCGCTGACCACTTCCTTCCAATCCCTTAAATCGGACTTGATATGAAGATCCCTCTGTGGGAAAGGTATGGACACATTGTTATCCCGGAATTTTTTAAAGATGGCATAATAGAGTTGACTTTTCAGCACATTGGGCCGGTCGGTGTACTCATAAGTCCAGACTCTTAGGTTAAATACTATTGCACTGTCTGCATACTCTTTGAACAATATGTCCGGAGGAGGATGCTTGAGTACGGCGTTGTTTTCCTTAGCTACTTCCAGCAGTAGCTTTCGCACCCTTCGGGGGTCCTCATTATAGGAAACGCCCACCATGTAATTAAAACGAATACGTCGGTCATTATGGCTCCAGTTGATCACCCGGGAGTTGATAAACTCAGAATTTGGAATGATAATGGAAATGTTGTCATTGGTGACCACAGTGGTAGCGCGTGCAGCAATTTTCACTACATCACCGGAAATGTCCCCCACATCAATGCGGTCTCCAACTTTAATAGGTCTTTCAAATAGAATGATCAACCCTGAAATAAAATTGTTGGTTATGCCTTGCAAGCCGAAACCGATACCAACACCTAGGGCACCTGCGATAAATCCCAGGGCGGTAAGGTCGATACCCGCGGTCTGGATGATCACAAACAGACCAATGGTGATCACTAAATAGCGGAAGATTGTACCGATGGATTCACTAACGCCTATGTCTATTTTAGAACGGACCAATACGCGCTTAACCACCAGTTTCTGGACTCTATCCGTAAGCCAGATAAGCAGCAGGATGGCAATGAAAAAATAGAATATACCTCCTAGGGTGATATCTTTTTCACCCAGTTGAAATAAAGTGCGGGTAAAAAGTTCGCGGACCACCTCCAGAATGGACCACAGGGCACTTTTAAAAATCTCGAACCACTCCATACTTGAAAAACTGAAAATAATAAATAAAAGCCTTTAATCCACGTCTTTAGCTGCTTTTGGGAGTTAATAGCAAAGAGGCGTCGCCATAGCTGAGAAAGCGATAGTCATTTTCCAGGGCGGAAGCATAAATTTCACGCCAGGGGTCACCCACAAAAGCCGCCACCAGCAGGATCAAAGTGGATCCCGGTAAATGAAAATTAGTGATCAGCCCCTGGCAGCTGCGCATTTGATATGGAGGAAAGATGAAGATCTCGGTGGTGCCTTGAAGCACTTCAATTCCTTTATCCTGCATGTAGTGTTGAATAGTTTCCATGGCTTGCTGGAAGGAGGGGAGGTGGTTGTGGTATTGATAGGGTAATAGTTTTTCAATAAAGAAATCATCCCCCAATCCGGCTTTTAACTTTACTCCATACCAGTACAGACTTTCCAGGGTTCGTAAAGAGGTGGTGCCCACGGCTACCAGATTTTTGGCCTGCATTAAGGCCTCGATATTGTGCTTGCTTACGATCATCTGTTCCCCATGCATAGGATGATGCTGCACCTTGCTGGACTTGATGGGTTGAAAAGTGCCCGCACCAACATGCAGGGTCAGATATTCTGTATGTACTCCCTTTGTGCCCAGCGATTCCAACAGAGGATCTGTAAAATGCAACCCCGCGGTGGGCGCGGCCACCGCACCTTTAACTTGTGAGTATACTGTTTGGTAGCGTTCAAGGTCCTCATCAATGGGGGTCCTTTTCATATATGGAGGCAAAGGGATCCTGCCGGCTGACTCCAGGATTTCCGCAAAGGTCAGGTCTGCCGGCTCCCACCTCAATTCGACTTGATCCTCAGCCAGTTGTCGGGCCTCCAACAAGACCGACCTTTCATTAATTTCCAGGCTCAATTTCAGTTTCTGGGACGGTTTCCAACGCTTGCGATTCCCGATCATACAGGACCAGGTGGACTGACAGCGGGTTTGTAAAGCCAGTTGAAGATCAGGCGAGGGAATGAGGGGATTCAGCAGGAATATTTCTATGAGTGCTCCGGTTTCTTTCTTAAAAAATAAGCGTGCCGGAATTACTTTCGTGTCATTAAAAACCAGCGTGCAGGGATTGGGTAAGAACGAGCCGATGTCCCTGAATTTTTGATGATGGATTTCACCTTGATTGAATATCAGTAGTTTGCTGCCATCCCGCTCTTTAAGTGGGTGCTGAGCAATACGCTGTTCCGGCAGGTGATACTGGTATTCGTTTAAATCCAAAGACGGCTGGTCCATAGAGCTTGTTTCTGCAAATATAAGTTTCCTATCTTTGAAAGATGGATCAATATTTTGAAAATAACCGCCAACTGTGGAACCGTCGCACTTCCCTCCATCGTGATACGGATTTTTACGATCTTCAGGGTTTTAAAGAGGGCAAAAGTGCTTTAAAGTCTATCGAAAAGGAGGCTTTGGGCAACGTAGAGGGTAAGAGCCTTTTGCATCTGCAGTGTCATTTTGGCCTGGACAGCCTAAGCTGGGAACGTCTGGGCGCCAGAGTAACCGCAGTAGATTTTTCTGAGGAGGCTATAAAACTTGCTCAGCAGCTTCGAGATGAGCAGCAGCTGCAAACTGAATTTATATGCGCAAACGTGTACGACTTGCCGCAACATCTCGACCGGTCCTTCGATATAGTTTTCACTTCCTATGGGGTCATATGCTGGCTGCCCGATCTAAAACACTGGGGGGAATTAGTGGCCCGTTATTTGAAACCCGGAGGGGTTTTTTATATGGTGGAGTTCCATCCAATGGTGATGATGTTCGACGAAGTTAACGGTGATCTAAAATACAGCTATTTTCATGAAAATGAGCCTCATACGCAACAGGTGGAATACACTTATGCCAATCCCCAGGAGGCTTTGGACCACAAAGAGCACAGCTGGAATCATAGTCTGGCGGAAACCGTAAACGCCTTGACCGAGCAGGGTTTAATCATCAAAGAACTACAGGAATATCCCTTTAGTTCCTATAACTGCTTCAGCAATATGGAGCTGGATGAAGATGGTTATTATTACGAAAAACATCGAAAAGGAAAAATGCCCTTGATGTTTAGCATTAAGGCACAAGCACCTTCACGGAAGGTTTAGGGAGTCCCCGGACTACGTTCCGGGGCCTACTTTAAGTGTATAAGGGCATCTTTGTGGACCTTTGTGCTTCTTTGCGAATCTTTGTGTCCACTAGCCCTCCTGTCCATAAGGAGTGGTGGTATGGAAGAAGTAGACCCCGGAAT
>JAOTYN010000144.1 GCA_029861825.1 Cyclobacteriaceae bacterium | reverse complement strand
TCCACATGATAAGCGCGGCTACAGTCCTTTTGCTGTCGGCTGAAATGAAACCCCTTTTTACCATCGGCATATTCAAAGACCACCGCAAAATGGTCATAAATGTTACCGAATTGCGGTTGGGTACGGCTTTGTCTTCCCCCTGTCCCGGTGGCTTTTACGGGCATTATGTCACCCATAGCCCATGACATAAGATCAAGACTATGAACGGCCTGTTCGGAAATATGATCCCCAGACAGCCAATTGAAATATAACCAGTTGCGCATTTGAAATTCGAGATCCGACCAGTTGGGTTGCCGTTCATGGAACCACAATGCACCGGTGTTATAGGTATTATAAATAGTGTGAATATCTCCGATTGCCCCGTTTAACAAACGTTCGTAGGTATCGATTTTGGGGATATCATGCCTCCAACAGAAGCCTGACATTAGCGCCAGTCCTTTGGCTTTGGCTTGTTTGGCGCTTTCTATTACCCTGCGGATACCGGGAGCATCTACAGCCACTGGCTTCTCACAGAATACATGCATTCCGGCCGCAATGGAAGCTTCCAAATGTCCTGGACGGAAGCTGGGTGGGGTTGCCAATATCACCACATCCACATCACTCTCCAGCACTTTCTGATAAGCGTCAAAGCCCAAGAACTTGTGATCTTCATCCACCATGATTTTGTCGGGATTCTCTTGCATCAAGTTGTCATATGACTTATCAAGGCGGTCCTTGAAGATATCCGCCATAGCGGTTATGCGTACGTTGGGATCAGCCATGGAAGCTTGATAAGCAGCTCCGGTGCCTCTTCCCCCACAACCAATTAAGCCCACCTTTAGGGTGTCGGAGTTCACGTTCTTGTGAGAATGGGGTTTGGCAGAAGCGATGTTAAATCCTAAGGTGGAAGTAAGTACTGCAGCGGTGCCGGACTTTTTCAGGAATTCACGGCGCGATTCATTTTTATTCATTACGATTGCTTTTTTCTTGGTACCAAAAGTTACTTTAATTTTTAGAGTTTCCCGACATAACGGTCAGGGAATTGCCTCAGGATATACTCTCTGGGCTTTAAATCTCGATAGTAATTTCCTTGATGTCTGATCATCTACCAAACCAAGAGTAGAGGCCAGGGCATCGGCTATCATACAATTTTGTGCTTTTACATAATAAACGTTCTCGTCGGTGGATCCTAAACCGGTGTCGGTATGAACCAGATGAGAATATTTCTTTTGCTGCCAAATCAAGTACTGGTAAGTGCTTCCACTGGCGGCAATGGCCACTGGCTCTAACAAGGCAACAGGTTCCGCGGCTTCACTAAGGATTTGCCAGGACGATCCATCCGGGGGGCTGTCACCGCACAACAGATCTCCGCCGCCATCAATCAGGAAAGAGGTTATGCCCCGTGATTCTAATACCGTTTTGATCTTGTCAACCGTATATCCTTTAGCTATTCCTCCCAGATCCAGCCGCATACCGGATTTTACTAGTTTTACTTCCTGGCTTTGCGGATATAATTTGATCCAACGGTAATTCACCTTCGATTTCGCTGCTGCTATTTGTGCATCCGTCGGAAACTCATGTTGTCGCTGTGCTCTGCGCCATAATTTGCTAAGTGGCCCGATAGATACATCAAAGGCCCCGTTGCTCCTGGCGGAGATTACGTGGGAAGCCCATAAAACTTCCCAAAGTTCCCTGCTGACTTTGATCCTTTGGCCGTTTCCCGCAGCAGCACTAAGCCTGCTCACTTCACTATCCGCTTCATAGTCGCTGAAAATTTGGTTTAGCTCGTCAACCTTTTTAAAAGCTGCTTTTGCGGTGGATCCAGCGTGCTGAGCGCCCCTGGTATAAAAGATAATCCGAAATGTTGTACCCATCTTTTGTTCCTGGAATTGGAACCTGGTCTGGCTATTATTTTCTCCTTGCGCTGACATCCAATGCGGAGCACAGCACATGATAAGTATTGACCAGATTAAATAGTACCGCATGATATTGGTTTAATCTCCCAGGACCAGACTCCAAAAAGCCGCTTGTTCTTCTGGGGATGGCTGTTGGTAGGGACTAATAATTCTGAAACCTACAAAAGGAGAATCTGTATTCCACCAGAAGCTCTTAGGAATTTGAGGGTCCCGTTCTTTCCAGCGTTTGCTGGACTCGATGCGGCAACTGCAACGCTGATCTTCAATGTCGTTGTCCCAGGAACCGCCGCGTACCGTACGCGGGTGCAGGGCGGAAGGTTTAATCCATGGATTCACCTCCGATACTTCTGCCAGCTGTTGATAGGCATCAGCGCGATATTGATCTAAAGTCCATTCCGATACGTTACCCAGCATATCATAAAGGCCCCAGTCATTTGGTAGCTTTTGACCAACTTTATGGTAAGCTTCATTACTATTGTCGTAGTGCCAGGCATAATCGTCTATCTTCTCCTGCTCGTCCCCGTAGTAATAAGTGGCTTGGCTGCCGGCCCTGCATGCATATTCCCACTCAGCTTCCGTGGGAAGTCGGTAAAATATTCCGGTTTTTTCACTCAACCATTTGCAATATTGAAGGGCCGCAAACTGGGTCATACTCACCGCTGGGAATCCATCTCTTCCCATGCCAAAGGTGGGGTCCTCATAAGGGGGACTGGGTCGTGCTACCGCATCTGCATTCCAGTTGGGTTGTGCGGCAGTCGGTAAATCCATTTCCTTATCCCTAAAGATATTGTACTCCTCATAGGTAACTTCATAAGTACCGATCCAAAAGGAATCCACAGCTACTTCAAAGGCTGGTCCTTCATCTGTTTCTTGATCACTGCCCATGGTGTAGCTGCCTGACGGCAACAAAGTCATGTTAAAGGCGATGGGGGTTCCTGGAATTGAGTCAATTCGTGCTTTTGTGGTTGGTAACGCTGGTAAGGCTTCTTGTGCTTGTCCCTTTAAGTCCAAACTTATCACCAGGAGTACAATCAAAGCAATATTTACTTTTTTCATGGAGTCACTCGATATCGAAATTCAAAATGGACCACAACGTCGTCATGGGTTTTAATTTGTCCGAACATGGCCGAAGGAGGGGTCATAGCATAATCTGTTATTTTGAGAGGTTTGCTGCCTTTGAATATGACCTGGCCGTTTTCCATCTTGCCTTGGAGTGACACGCTTACGGTTTTTTGCACTCCGGCCATCGATAAATTGCCGGTGGAAGTAATGGTAAGGTCTGGGCTACCAGCGATTTGATGAACTTGCGCGGGAGCAGTTTGCTGATAGGTTATATAAGGATTTTCTGCAGCATTAAACGCTGTTAAGATCTTATTGTTCATGGATGAACCACGACCACCATCCAAACTATCGATGGGAACCTTGAAATTGAAATTGGGGATTCCGGATTCATGATTGGGGGTCATTTCCAATTCCTGGGGCACTTCTAGAATACCACTTCCTGTTACTTTCCAATCATGTAAACTGGAAGTGCCGGTAATGTACACTTGAGGGCTGAAATCAGGGTCTATCATGAGGTGCCGGGTTTGTGCCGACCCGGTGATCGCAACGAAAATTGCCACAAAAGTTAATGGTAATTTATATTTCATATTGTCCTGTTTAGAAGCTTTTGGTAAAGCATAACCCACAAATTACGAAGGAAAGCTATAGCGGTCAATTGCTAGCGGGAAAAATCATAACGATTTCGCATGAATTGCTCACCGTCAATTTCTACATCTTTTCGCATGGAGAAAAAACTGGCAGAGATCTGATAGGTAAAGGTAAAGCGGGCCATTTTGCCATCATCCCTGCCAGATCCTTCAGTAACTACCATCAGATAGTTGTTATTATAGGACTTCCCAACTATGTTGCGGCCGTTTAGTGTATTACCCCCAACTTTTATGGTTGTTTTGCTATTCGCCTTTGGTTCTTTTGGGTATATATACTTAAAAATCAACATTTTATTATTCTTTCTTTCTACTAATAAGTTAACTGGTATTGCCACTTCTTGTTGCGATGAGTAGTCCAGATAGGTCAAACGTCCTTGCCATTCTCCAATGAGAGGATTCAAATCTTTCATAACGATTTGTTGGGCTGCAAGAACCGGACCAATCAGCAGGAGAATGAGCATAACTAAGGTTTTCTTCATACAGGCAATTTACAAAAAATAGATAACCTCATTACATTAAGCGTCATGTCTCCAGTTACGTGTACCTGGGTTTCCAGCAGGGTAACATTGATCATCTATGATAACAATTGGTTTTATTCTTCATGGACCGGCTGTTGGGAATTACTGCATGGAATCCCTATTTTACTTGTAGCCATATTTTCTAGTTATGAAGGAATTCTTAATAGTTTTAATCATAGTCTTGGGTCAAACCGGTATGACGCTTGCTCAAGAGTTTCATTTCAAATTTCAGCATTCTGCGCTGGGGGTATTCGATGTCGATGAAAGCGCTGAATTTTATATAGAGATCTTAGGTTTTAAGGAAATACCCAATCGATCTCAAACACCGGGTATTAGATGGCTTAGTCTGGGCCACGGATTGGAGTTGCATTTAATTCAGACCAAGGACTTAACCGTAAATGAAATACGGCAGACTCATCTTGCCTGGAGTACCGATCGCTTCGATCAATTCCTGGATGTATTGGAAAAACATGACCTCGATTACACTGATTGGCCGGGCAACAAGAAAGGCCCCAGCTTGAGAGCAGATGGTGTGCACCAGGTATATTTCCAAGATCCCAATGGCTATTGGATCGAAATTAATGATGAGTACGGAAAAAACTGATCAATGATCGTATCAAATGGGTCTTAAACTTATTTCTAAATTCTTATATTCAGATCAATCAAAATTTAAAAATTCATGATAGCATTAATTCTATTAGTTGTAGTAGTGTTGATAGTGTTTTGGGCTATTTCCATTTACAACCGACTGGTTAAACATAAAAACCTGGTTAAGGAGGGTTGGAGCGGTATCGATGTACAGTTAAAGCGGCGAACGGATCTTATTCCCAATTTGCTGGAAACTGTAAAGGGCTATGCCAAGCATGAGGAGGACCTGTTCAAGAAGGTCACCGAACTACGGGCGCGTAGTATGGATGCACAAGGGGTAGCCGAACAGGGTCAAGCTGAATCTGCTTTGTCTCAATCCCTGATGAACTTGTTTGCAGTGGCTGAAAATTATCCGGAATTAAAGGCCGACCAAAACTTTCGTCAGTTGCAAACGGAATTAAGCAGCCTGGAAGATCATATTCAGATGGCACGAAGATATTATAATGGGACTGCCCGAGATTTCAATATTCTTATTGAATCTTTCCCCAGTAACCTGGTGGCTAACAGTTTCGGTTTCCAGATGGCTGAATACTTTGAGATAGACAGTCAAGAGCGAGAAGTACCTGAAGTAAAATTTTAACCGTAGGGCTTATGCTAAAAACCGTATTGGCTGCATGCTTCTTTTTTTCCGGGGTGCTGGTCTCCGCTCAGGATGGTGAGCGTATCCTGGAATACCACAGCGATATTGAAGTACTAGAGGATGGCACCATGTCAGTCAAAGAGTCTATCAAAGTACAGAGTCAGGGTATCAACATTCGTCGGGGTATTTTCAGATCATTTCCCGTAAAATATAATGACCGGTACGGTAATACTGTAAAGGTCCGGTTTCACGTAGAAGAAGTACAGAAAAACGGCTTTAAGGAACCTTATCACCTTAAAACCGAAGGTCGGTTTGTTAATCTTTACATTGGCGACGCCAATACTTATCTCAGTCCTGATGTCTATACTTACGAGATCCAATACTCGACAAGTCGTCAATTGGGTTATTTTGAGGATTACGATGAGCTTTATTGGAATGCAATTGGCACCGGCTGGGCCTTTCCCATCGATAAAGCATCCGCTACCATTACCCTGCCGTCAGCCGCGGACATTCTGCAATTTACTGCCTACTCTGGATTTCAGGGAGAGAAAGGAGGCTGCCAATGTTCCTTAATCCAGGAAGGATCCTCCACTTTACAGGTTGAGATGACCCAACCATTACAGGCCTATCAGGGTCTAACGGTAGCCGTATCTTGGCCTAAGGGGGTTGTACGAGAGCCCACCATGAGGGATCGTATAAATTGGTTTTTCAGAGATAATAAATCCGCGCTTTACGGTTTGACAGGGCTGGTTATAGTATTCTTATATTATTTATACGCTTGGGATCAAGTGGGTAGGGACCCCAAAGAACAAACAGTAGTTCCTCTATTTAAGACTCCCGATGATCTAAGTCCAGCAGCTTCTCGTTACATACTTAAAATGGGTTTTGATAACCAGGCTTTTGCCGCATCCATTGTTTCTATGGCCGTAAAAGGGGCCATTAAGATCACAGAAAAAAAGAAAGTTTATACCCTGGAAAAGATCAATGACAAGGTTGCCGACCTGTCGTCCGCAGAAAAATTAATGTTGGGTCAATTGTTTAAGTCCGGTGCCACTAGTATTAAGCTCACCAATAAAAAGCATGCGGTTATAAGCGCCTCCCGGTCTGCTTTGAAGGGGAGTTTGAAGAATGATTTCCAAAAAGAGTACTTCAAACTAAACCGGAAGTGGCTGTTTCCGGGTATTGTGTTGACCGTATTGAGTTTGGCAGTTATGTTCATTACCTCAGATTTCGATACCAATGGTGATGATTTTGGCATATTCCTTTGGCTATCCATTTGGACAGTTGGATGTACCGCTTTGGTCAGTGCCACTATTGGTGCCTGGAAGAACGTAATAGCCAATGGTTGGGCACAACGCGGTATGGCGATATTTTTGACTTTTTTCTCCCTGCCATTTTTAGGAGCCGAATTACTGGTAATAGCTTTATCAGGTGTACGGTTTCCGTTATTGCTTCTGGTGGTGGCGGCACTTCTTTTATTGGTAAACCTTTTATTTTATTATTGGCTGGAGGCGCCAACGGTGTTTGGTCGCAAGATCATGGATAAGATTGAAGGGTTCAAAATGTACCTGTCCACTGCAGAAAAGCACCGCATGAATCTTATCAATCCACCGGACCGAACACCAGAACACTTTGAAAAAATGTTGCCTTATGCCATTGCCTTAGGTGTAGCCAACCAATGGGGCGACCAATTTGAAGGTATTTTAAACGCTGCTCAAACGGGTCCTCAACAAGCTCAAGGGTACAATCCGGTGTGGTATTCGGGCACTACTAATTGGGGCGACTTGGGATCCACCAAATTTGCTTCAAATTTAAGTTCTTCATTTTCAAAAGCCCTGGTAAGCTCATCAGTTCCTCCAGGCTCCAGCTCCAGTAGCGGTGGAGGTTTTTCTGGTGGTGGTGGTTCCTCCGGTGGCGGCGGTGGAGGTGGTGGCGGCGGTGGCTGGTAATTCAGTAACACCGAATCCAATCAATTTCCAGCGCGAAGGGGCCTGGCTGATGGTCTCCGATAAGAATCCCAATTTGCTGTACACTAGCAAGATCCAATAGGCGAGCGTCAGTGAGTCGCAGACCCCTGAAAAATGGTTTAAAATCATCAAAAGGAAGTAGCACCACCTGCCAATCAAGACCGTTTATCAGGAAAGGCTGTACATAGGTCACTCCATCAACAAAAGGATCGGTCCGTAGCTTGAACTTAAACTTTCCTGCACCTTTAACCCTCAGCGCTACTCCTTGGTGACCGGTACCCAAGCCTGGCACCAGGCAGCGAATAGAGGCAAAACCACCGTTGTTTTCCAGCTTCACCTCACCTCGAAAAGTGGCGGTACCCACTGGATTCCAGGTTATTGAGCTTGTGCTTATTCCTCCCATTACCCCGTCATTTATTGCCTGCCAATTAATCACTTCTCCTTCAGTACTGAATTCGAACAACGACTCTAACATATGTGAATAGCGAACTTTCATTGCCAAGTAATAAACCGCCCTCTATTAAAAAGGTTTTGGAATATGCAATATCTCAATGCAAAGCAGAGAACGGCGAATATATCCTATGAGCTCCGCTGCGAATGGCCATGATATCTCAGTGAAAGGCTATCCTTTACCAAAAGTATCCAGACAAGTATGGGTTATGTGCTTTGAAGAATACCAAATGAATATAAAAAAGAGTCGCCCCATTCGGGCCTCTATTTAAATAGTGGTTTCCATCATTTAGACCAAGTTCAGTAAGAAATATTTAAATGATTAATAATCAAAAACTTACATAAACAAGTTCGCGCTCAATCATCGCTAATAAAGTAAACGTACAACGGATATATTTACTGTGATTTTAATAGTAAATTCAGAATTATGAGACGACTTCTATTTTTTCGATCAGTTCCCCTTTTTCTTCTATGTTTAATGCTAGCTTGTGGAGGGTCTAGGACAGTTACCTTAAATTCTATGAGGCCGGCGGAGATCACCCTTCCAGCTTCGGTTAAGACCTTGTTGATTGTTGACCGCAGTGTTCACAAGAGTAAACCCGTTAATGTTGTGGAGAGTATTCTTACCGGTGAATTGCCTGGAGAAGATAAATCCGGTATTCAAGAATTCCTTTCGGGACTGAATCAGCAATTGGGGTATTCATCCCGTTATACGGTTAAGACTGCAGAGGAGAAGCTACCCGGGAACAGCCTTACTTCGGCCTTTCCCGATGCCTTGAGCTGGGATCAAGTGGAGGAACTAGGCGAAAAATATCAGGCTGATGCTATAGTGGCGCTGGAGATGTTTGATACAGACTTTATAATTACCAAAGGCAATAAGAACGTCACGGAAAAAGTAGGAGATAACGAAGTGCGGGTGCTTAAATACTATGCTCAAGGAGTAGGAAACATAACTATTGGCATAAGGTTGTACGATATCGGTAACCGCACCATAGTAGACCAACAAAAGATTAGCGATACTCATGCTTGGGAGGCTGCCGGAAACAGCATACAAGAAGCGCTACTTCAGTTAACTTCCAAAAGAGATGCTACATTGTACCTGGGGAATAGCGTGGGAAAAGATTATGCCTATAAAGTAGCTCCCATGCCAGTAAGAATATCCCGCTCTTTCAGGGGTAAGTCCAAGAAGTCGCCTGAATTGGAACAAGGGAGCAGATACGCGGATGTGGCTCAATGGGAGAATGCAATAGATGCTTGGA
>JAOTYN010000563.1 GCA_029861825.1 Cyclobacteriaceae bacterium | reverse complement strand
TGGTTTGAGGGCGGCTTTGGTCATGGTGGGATTGGCCGCAGTGAACTTCACTTTAGTTTCCGGGGGTAAGGACAATTACCAAATTTCCGAGGTAATAGGATACCTGACCATGTTCCTGGCAATGGTCTTCGTTTTTTTAGGGATCCGATATTACCGTGATCATCAGAACCAGGGGAAAGTGTCCTTCACACAGTCTTTGAAGATAGGCTTATTGATCGCCCTTTTTCCCGCATTGACCTTTGGGATCTTGGACCATATCTATATAAGCTTGATCAATCCTAATTTTCAAGAAGAGTATTATCAGATGCAAGTGGAAAAAATTGATGCCGATGCTCCTGATTATCAAGCACAAGTAGATAAACTGCAAGCTGAACGGGAAGCTTTTGCAAACCCCCTGGTATTGTTCCTGGTAATGACCGTTACTGTACTGTTGATTGGTCTGGTGGTTACCATAATTTCCGGTTTAATTCTCAAACGGGATACTAGCGTATCTACACCCTAACCAGGAGGCTGGTTATTTTGCCCCTCTTTTAATGCTTGAAAGGCCCTGATCTAAGTCCTTATGGAATTCGGGGTCTTTGACTGTTTCCGATAAGGGAACGGGATCGGTAGGCGGTTTATGCTGCGGCCCTATGCGTTTTTCCCACCAACCCACCGATCTCCAGGCATCTTGTTTAAAACCTACGTCGCGGTAAACTCCCACCGGCGTAAAACCATAGGCTTCATGAAAAGCTACACTGGCGGGGTTGGGAAGGGTAATGCCGGCCAGGGCGTTGCGAAATCCTTGACGAATCAAGATCGCCTCCAGGCTCTGATAAAGGGCTCGTGCTATTCCTTTACGCTGAAATCCTTCATGTACATATACTGACCATTCAACCGACCATTGGTACGCTTCGCGTCTACGGTGAGGTCCACCGTAGGCATAACCCGCTAAAGTGTCCTGCCAGGTACAGACCAGCCAGGGGTAACGTTTTAGAACCGTATCAATACGCCCTGCGAATTGCTCAATAGTTGGAGTGCTAAACTCAAATGAAATGACACTGTTTTCTATCAGCGGACGGTATATCTGCAACATGTTTGTGGCGTCGTGGGGACTGGCTAAGCGGATTTTAGGCATAGTAAATAGTGATTGATGAAGAAATGGCGGTAATCATGGCATAAAAATTGTTTTCTCCTATACACTTTATCAAATAAACTATATGATCACACTGTACATAGCAAATTTTGAAACCTTAAATCATGTGTTATGTACTCTAAATATGTTTGGCCCATAGTTTTACTAATGGTCTCTATAAGTGCCTGCGAAGATCCTGAAGACCTGGCCCCTCAAGTTGAAATTCCTATAAAATTTCCCAACGTAGATCCGGAATTGCGCCCTTATTTTCAAAGATTTGAGGACGAGGCTGCCCTTAGAGGCATTCCAGTGGACCTTACCCAAGCGGGTATTTCGGGGGTGATAGAAGAGATCGACGAGGAGCACATCGCCGGTCAGTGTTCCTTTCCCCGCAACAGACCAAATGAAGTAACTATCGACCGTTCATTTTGGGTGCGGGGCAATGATTTTTTTAGAGAATTTATCGTTTTTCACGAATTGGGGCACTGTTACCTGTTCCGTTCTCATTTGGAGGACCTGTTGCCCAGTGGCGCCTGTATCAGCATCATGCGCAGCGGCAATGGTCCCTGTTTAGACAATTACCACAGCGGAACCCGGGCTTTTTATATCGATGAATTGTTCGATGGCGCCATAGGATTTACCGCTTCAAACTAGTTCGTTTGATCAGTAATAATCTTCAACTCAAATATAAATTACTACAGTTCGGTAGAATTGTGCCGAAATCAATGGGCATATGGCGTTAATGGATTTAGATATTTTTCTCATTTAAACCATTGAGCCATGAAAACATTACTCTTTCTTTTAGGTGGACTTTTAATAGGGGTTTTGCCGGTTATCGCCCAAGATCTGCAACCGCCTAAAAATGGAGCGGTCCTGCGACTGGAAAATAATAACCATAAAATTGCCATTGGTGAAACCCTTTTAACGGAAGTTTGGCTGGTGCGCTCTAAGGCCAATAGAAAAACCAGTTTTGAAGGGTTGAAAGCCAGTGCCGCACCGGGTTTATTAATTAAATTCACTCCTCACAACCAGCATCCCGATCGCTACGTTATGAATATATCAGTGGCTTCGGAGGTGGAACCAGGCAAATACGCTGTACTGGTGAAGGGAAAAGGTAAAAATGCTCACAGAGTAAAAGGTACAACCTTTAGTTTAGTCGTATCCGAACAATTGAATGCAACCAATTGAGGTACGGTTTGGAATAGCTCTGGGGTAGTATCTTCGGAGCTATTCTTATAATTATTATGACCGGTAATGTAAAAAAATACTTACACCGTCTGGCCTTTGCAGTTTTTATTTTTCTGTTCCTG
>JAOTYN010000562.1 GCA_029861825.1 Cyclobacteriaceae bacterium | reverse complement strand
TTCTCCAGCCCACCCCGAATTCCTACTAACACGGGTGTACCTACGGCCCCGAATGTGACCGGGGTACTTTGCACCATCATTCCCAGCATCACAGCAGCCAGGGCAGGAAAGCCAAGAGCTAATAAGAGTGGCGCGGTAATAGCTGCCGGAGTTCCGAAACCAGCCGCTCCTTCAATAAAGGCACCAAACAACCAGACAGTGATCACTACCTGAACACGGCGGTCGGTACTGATGTTTGAGAACCCATTCCGTATTACTGTAATGCCACCGGAATATTTTAGGACATTCAATAATAAGATGGCCCCGAAAATTATATACAGGATATCAAAGGTGATAAAGAATCCCTGAAGTGTAGAAGCAATTGCATCCAATATGTTCATATCCCAGCTGGTGACAGCGATAACAAAGGTTAGGATATAAACCAATGGCATCACTCTTTTAGCCGGCCATCTAAGGCCTACCAATAAAATGGCTGCTAATAAAATAGGTAGGATGGCCAACAAGGCTTGGACGGAGAGTGACATTCAGTTGTTGTTACTTATTGCGAAGACATGATCGCAATAAACAAAAAAATCTAATTCAATACTTGAATCAACTAGTATCAAAAAAAACTTCGATTAAAAAGGATAAAATCATCTCCTAAAGGCAACAAAATGAACTGTATCCGATAAAGGTAAGTACACCTATTTTTTGAACTTTCTAACCTCAAATTACTAACATGAAAAAAATATTTGTTACCGGAAGTAGCACCGGTTTTGGTCAACTGATCACCAAAAGGCTATTGGAAAATGGCGATACTGTATGTGCCAGCATGCGCGACCTTAACGATCGCAACTCCAAGCAGGCAGAATCTCTTACCGCTTTTGCCCAAGACAAACCTGGCAAGCTCCATTTGATTGATCTGGATGTAACTGATCCAAATTCAGTTGAAGCCGCTATTAATAAGGCACTGGAATTCGAAGGGCAAATTGATGTCCTGGTCAACAATGCTGGAGTAGGACAAGGAGGATTTACTGAGACTTTCACAGAGGAGCAATTCCAAAAAGTATTTGATGTGAATGTTTTTGGGTTACAGCGAACCATTAGAGCGGTACTGCCTTCAATGCGGGAGAAGAGAAGCGGTCTTATTATTAATATTTCCAGTATTATGGGTCGTATTGTAATCCCATATGCTGGTATTTATACCGCATCAAAATACGCGGTGGAAGGATTAAGTGAAGGCTATCGCTATGAGTTAAAAGGCACCGGTGTGGATGTGGTAGTAGTTGAACCAGGCGGTTTTGCCACCAATTTCTCGGATAACATGATGCCCCCTGGTGATGAAGAAAGAGTCAAAAGTTACGGTAAATTAGTTGAAATGCCCGAAAAAATGTGGGGTGGCTTCATGGAAGCTTTGCAAGCCAATCCCCCTGACCCAAACGAAATAGCAGAGGCGGTAGTGAAGTTAATTGAAACACCGGCTGGTCAGCGACCGACACGAACGGTAGCAGATCCCTGGTCCGGTGGTGAAGGCACTAAGGCTATCAATGAAACAACAGACCAAGTACAAACCCAATTGATGCAATCACTAGGTATGGGGCAAGAAGAGTCTGTTTAAGATAATTATTTCATCGCGTTCAAAAAACTCCCCATATATATGGGGAGTTTTTCATTCGTGACCAGTGCCATCACCGGTACTGCTGCAGATAGGTCAATAGATCCGCCATCTGCTGATGGTCCATACTGGCTTCCAGACCCTCCGGCATCATAGAGCGCCCGGTACCGGAGAATTCCTTTATTTGGTTCCTTGGAATTGTTTTTTCCAGGCCGCCAATCATTTTAATGATAACTTCCCTATCGGTCTCACGAGCCACAATTCCAGTGTAAGTGTTCCCATCTTCGCTGCGGACAATGTGATTAATATACTTTGTGTCTACCGCCGCGTTGGGGTCTAAAATGTCGTGCATCAATGAGATGCTACTTTTATTAAATACGTCAGTTAGATCAGGGCCCACCTCTTTGCCTTGGCTTTCCAAACGATGGCATGAGGCACAAAGGCTTTCAAAAGTGTCTTGGCCTGTGATTGCATTACCTTTCAGGGAAAGGGCGGGTTGCATTTGGGCAATTGCTTCTTCTCGTTTCACTACTCCCGCATCACTAAAGAGTGCTTCCGCCCGTTGTCTGATTGAGGCCTTTTCAGAGAACAATAATTCCCGTCGCCTTTCAAGATGAAGATTCATTTCACCCAATTGTATTTTACCATTTTCCATAGCGGTCAATAATTGATCGTGATTATGGCTATCATATAACAGGATGTCGCTAGCTATAGCCCTGGCTTTAGGTCCTAAGGTTGGCCACAATGATATCAAATTGGTAGCGACACCAGGCATTTTGGCTGTTCTTAATTGTGACATGGCCGCCAGTTGCAACGCTTCGGGTTCACTAGGCTGC
>JAOTYN010000561.1 GCA_029861825.1 Cyclobacteriaceae bacterium | reverse complement strand
TTTTAGACTGGCTCCAGGCGGGGCTCAGGAATTGTACGGAGTTCAGGCCGATCTCACCACCTTAGGTAAGATCATAGGCGGTGGCCTGCCTGTGGGGGCTTATGGGGGCAAAAAGGAAATCATGGATTTCGTCTCGCCTTCCGGTCCTGTCTACCAGGCGGGCACCCTGTCCGGAAATCCCCTGGCTATGACTGCAGGAATCACCATGTTGAAGATCCTGAAAGAGCAACCTACCATTTATGAGGAATTGAATAAAACCACCAGCACACTGGTAGATGCTATCCAACAGGACCTGCAACAACTGGATATGAACTATACTATCAATCAGGTCGGTTCAATGATGAGTCTATTCTTCACCTCCCAAGAGGTCACTAATTTTAAGACCGCCAGCTCCTCGCAAACCGAAACCTTTAGCCGTTATTTTCAAAGCATGCTGGCCGCCGGGATTTATTTACCTCCTAGTCAGTACGAAAGTTGGTTTATCTCAAGGGCTATCACCCCTGAAATCACCACTAAGATCATTGAAGCTAACAGATTAAGTTTACAGGCGCTGAAAGGTTAAAAGAGGAAAAAAGAGATAATAAATTCCCCTACTGCAAAGAACAACAAGAAGAAGGAGTAAATATATCCGGCCAGAGCAAACTTGATGAAAGTCTTAAACCATCCTTGTTTATACACGGTTAGGAATGATACATAGGTATAAACCGAAACCAGTATAAAACTGCCAAAAGAAATCCACCCGCTAAAATCTTCGGAAAGGGCTATGTATGTGAGCAACAAGGCAGCTATCCCATAGATAAGGTAGGCAAATGAATGCAAATACAGACCATGCACCAAATGCCTCATATATAAAACCTTTCCACGCAGGTAAAGTACTTTTAAAATTAGGGCGAAAATAGGCAAAAGCAACAACATCATAATAGGCACGTTCTGCAACAGAAAGGGGATAAACACATCCAGATCTTTGCGAACAATCTTTCGCACTTGAGAGGCTAACTTCAGATTGGCAGCACTGGATGTCATCTCCAGCGAGTCCAGTACCTGCTGATCGCTAACTTTGCGATCTTTTAAAAAATCCATATAGTCCTTTATGGTATTGACATCGGTGGTTGAATCAAGGTTCACATTCAGCTGCTGGGCCAGGCTATCCAACCCTACTTCCTTATCCAGTACTATACGAAGCGAGTCTAGCGGAACCGAAACCGATTTCGAGCTCGGTTCGTCCAAAACCACCGCCTCATTCAAATTGAATGACCGGGTTAGGGCCAGACTCAAGACAAAAAAATAAAAAAGGCTCATCGCCAGATATAAACGCACTGGATTGATGAAGCTTACTCTTTTTCCGGCGTTGAATTGATCGGTTAAATATCCTGGCTTGAAAAAAAATGGCTTAAAACTTTTCAAAAAACGGGAGTCCAGTGAAAAGGCCTCACCGAAATAATCCTTTAGCAAGGTGGTTAAAAGCACATTGTTATGGGTATTCTTTTGGCCGCAACTAGGGCAGTAGTTAATGTTATGGTCAAGAGACGCATCGCAATTGAGGCAATGATCATTTTTGCGAAATACCGCCATATGGATTATTTTTAGGTTTACAGCCAAATAATAAAATAATAAGGGCTTGGAAAAACAAAAAGAGAATAATTCCATGGCTGCGGTTCATTAATATCGGACAGAAATGAAACTATTTATCGATTGGAAGCTACTCATGTTAAGACTGGAAGCTTTCTGTTGAACTTTTCCCATATTTTGGCCAACATGTATGAAATGAGTGAGAATTTAATTTTTGTTATAATACATTATCACTATTTTGGGATCGGAAAATGAAACGCTCATCCGCGGATGCTTTTTAAGAGAACCTTTCTCTCCTGCTTTTTAATCTTCATTATCATAAACTGGGCTGGTGCCCAAAACGAAGAGTCTGCCACTGTTACCACCTACGACCAGGTGATAGACGATCCCTATGCCATTAACAAACTGTGGATCCATTTGCAGCCTGTTTATGCTGAACTCTTTGTAACCAATGTGAACATTGGTTTCGGTCTACAGGTAGATTATCAAGTGGCGAACAAGCTGGGGCTTCAGGCTCAATGGCGCCGTGCTTATGCACAAGCCACTGACTTTGCCCGGGAAGTGGCCCACAAGAACCAGGATAATGTGGACAATAACAAAACCTACAATTATCTGCAGTTCGGAGGGACTATTCATCTGTCCGATGCCACCTCCGAGGGGGACAGTAAGATCATTATGTACTCCAGACGATACAAGGGCAAGAAGTGGGCCAATCGAGTCCCTGAAACCTTGGTAGTTCCTTCTCAAGTTAGAAAAGTATATGGCTTGCGTTGGGGTGGATTTATGTTCAACAGCACTACAGATTTTAGCAGAGCCGCCATGGAGCAGGGCGTTATCTTGGTTGATGAAAACAATGATCCCA
>JAOTYN010000143.1 GCA_029861825.1 Cyclobacteriaceae bacterium | reverse complement strand
TCCAGTTTAAAAATGTCATCGTAAGTAAGCCGAAACAGATCTGCGGGAGTACCGATGAGACCCTGGTTAAATAGCAAATGAATGGTTCTACCCCCTAAACTGTCAATATCCAGGGCATTGCGATGAATGAAATGTTGGATCCGGCCCTTGATCTGGGGAGGACAACCTTTAACGTTAGGGCAATAATGTACGGCTTCTCCGGGGTTGCGTTCCAGCTGGGTACCACATTCAGGGCAGGTGTCAATAAATGAAATGGGAGGGCTCTGCGGATCTCTTTTCTGCAAGTCAACCCCCGTTACTTTAGGAATTATTTCTCCTCCCTTTTCTATGAACACCGTATCGCCCAGGTGTAGGTCCAATCTCTCAATCTCATTGGCATTGTGCAAGGAGGCTCTTTTAACAGTGGTGCCGGCCAACAACACCGGCTGTAGATTTGCCACAGGGGTTATGGCCCCGGTGCGGCCTACTTGGTAGGTAATTTCTTGCAAGACGGTAGGCTTGTTCTCAGAAGGAAATTTATAGGCAATGGCCCAGCGGGGATTCTTGGCAGTAAACCCCAGGTTTTGCTGATCCTGAAAACTGTCTACCTTGACCACAATGCCATCGGTTTCCAACGGCAGCTCAAACCTTTGGTGCTCCCATTGATCAATATAATCAAAAACCTCTTCCAATCCCTGACACCTTCGGTAGGTTTGCGACACATTAAAACCCCAGTTTTCCAACTTGGCGATGGCCTCACTGTGATGACCAATTTGTAAATTCTCACCCATTAGAGAATATATATAACAGTCGAGTTTACGCTGTGCTACCACCCTGGAATCCTGCATTTTTAAGGTTCCGGAGGCCGTGTTGCGGGGGTTGGCCAAAACGGACTCTCCGGCAGCCTCCCTTTCTTTATTCAAGTCGTGAAATACTTGATTTGGCATAAATACTTCACCTCTCACCTCAAAAGATTCTGGTAGCTGGCTACCGGAAATACGCAGAGGCAGGGTCTTAATGGTGCGTGCATTGGCCGTGATCTCATCTCCCTTGGTGCCGTCGCCCCGGGTAACGGCTTGAACCATCACCCCGTTTTCATAGGTGATACTCAAAGCAACGCCGTCGAACTTAAGCTCACAAAAATATTGAAAGTCGTGGTGTTGCAGCATCTTCTTCACTCGCTTGTCAAATTCCACGAGTTCTTCCTTAGAATACGTATTTCCTAATGACAGCATGGGATACTTGTGCTGAACATGAGGGAAGTTCTTGGTAACCGCCCCTCCAACCCTTAGGGTAGGGGAATAATCATACTTTAGATCGGGATGTTGCTCCTCCAACTGCAGCAACTCTTCCAGCAATTGATCGAACTCATAATCTGAAATTTCCGACACGTCTTGCTGGTAGTAAAGATCATTGTAGTAGTTGATCTTGTCTATCAATTCATCCACACGGTCCTTGGCCTGCGCGAAAGTCATACTAGAATCCATTTAGGGAGTTATTCAGGGGCTTTTCTTCTTGAGGTAATCTTTCAGCACTATCCTATTATTATCCCATTGGATATCGGCCATACGCCTACTGGGATCGATTTCAACATATTGAATTTCCTCTGGCGTACCCGGGAGAGCTAGTACATATTTGCGATTAGTCCAGGGCCAGTCCGGTTTAACATGCCAGGGGATTTCAATAATTTCTTGTGATTTAGACCCCCGCATGATCCTTAAAGGGATGTGATAAATAGCTTTGGTCCCATCTTCAAATTTGACCGCCAGGTCCACCGGCATAATCATATCACCGTAGCGAACCAGTGTAACGTATGTGCTGTCGTCCTGGTAGGAAATGGATTCTATGCCGTAGTCGATGGATTTTGTAGTGTTGATCCAATATTCCAGGTACCAATCCAGCTCCAGTCCTGAGATTTTCTCCATCACCCTTTTAAAGTCGTTGGGCTCGGGATGTCGGAATTTCCATTGGTTGTAATACCGTAACAAGCCTTGACTGAAAGCCTCTTCTCCAATGATGTAGCTCAACTGTCTTAGAAACACCGAACCTTTGCTGTATGCCGCTACACTATAAGCCTGATTGTGTAGAAAGTGGTCGGCATGGGTGGTCAAGGGTTCTTCAATTCCACTACGCACGATATGATAATAGCTATTATAATGGCGTACTTGATTATGAGGATTGGCATGTTTGCCAAAAAGGTGGGCCGTGACTTCAGCGGTGGCAAAACTGGTGAACCCTTCATCCATCCAGGCATAAAGACTTTCGTTAGTCCCCAGTACCATCTGATACCAGGAATGGAGCAACTCATGAACGGTGACTCCCACCAGGCTCGACAATGGACGATGGCCGGTGATCAAGGTGGCCATTGGATATTCCATACCGCCGTCCCCTCCTTGAATGACACTGTATTGATCATAGGGATATTTGCCGAAATGTTCATTTACATATTGGAAAGCTCGTATGGTGTAATGTGGCAACTCTTCCCAATGTGCCGTTTCCTTACCCGGTTGATAAAAGAAATGCAAGGTGGGGCCATCGGGAACTTGGGCCTGTACATGACGGTAGTCCGGATCGGCAGCCCACATAAAATCATGAACATTTGGCGCTTTGAAGTGCCAAGTGAGTTTTCCTTGATGAGGCCTGGGGTGGGCATTTTCAGCATACCCGTGGCCAATTTGTTGCGCATTTTGCAGGTAACCAGTACCTGCTACGGTGTAGTCCTGGTCGATGGAAAGCTTTACATCAAAGTTTCCCCATACTCCGTGAAACTCCCGTGCGATGTAAGGATTGGCATGCCATCCCCTGTGGTCGTATTCTGCCAGCTTGGGGTACCATTGCGACATGCTATAGGCAATTCCTTCACCATTGTCCCTGCCTGATCTTCTGATTTGCAGGGGGACCTGTCCCGTGAAGTTCATATTTAAAGTAGTGGATTGTTTAGGCGTCAGGGGCTTGGCAAGGTCTACTTCCAGAATAGTGCCAGAGGTGTGATATTCGGCTTCTAATCCATCTTGAAGGAGCTTATTCACCTTCAAGTAACCAATTTCGTGTGCTTTCAGATTACCAATGCGGTGGTTTACCCTGGGGTCGGGATCTTTGATATTCCGGGAACGTACGTCCATCATGCTGCCAGGCTGGAAGGCATTGAAATACAAATGGTAAAATATCCGGTGAAGGGTATCCGGGGAATTATTGGTGTAGATCAAGTTTTGAGTACCGGTGAACTGGTGGGTTGTTACGTCCATATCCACTTCCATTGTATAGTCCACCTTTTGTTGCCAGCGATAGTCCTGCGCTTCTGAAAACAACATGGCGAAGTTCAAAACAGCAATAGTAAAATATGATCTTTTTGTCATGAGCAAATGCCTAATTATTGGTTGACCATATTATCAAATATACAAGGAATACGCCAGCATTAAGTTATAAACGGCTTATTAGTGGTACGAATGCAGAGTACTGGGAATCTTTTATATCTCAAATGAATTCGTATTTTAGCATCCATGGCTATGCAACCACAGGTTCAGATTGGCAAATGGCTGAAAAAGCTGGAGCAGGAAAGCTGGCAGCTGGAATTGTTGGTATCGGGCTTCACCATTTTTTTACTGATGACCGCATTCGACGGCCTTACTGATTTCCGGAAGGAGTTCCAGTTTCATTTTGGACCGCAAGGGGCATTGTTCGGCACTTTCCTCATGTTTCTGTATGTAGTAGCTGCTGGTATATTGGTATTGATTGTTAATCTAGTACTTCATCTGGCATTACGGGGGTTTTGGATCGGAGCTATTGGGCTAAGATCGGTAGGACCTCACATGAAAATAGAGGAATTGAAGTATCATGAGTTCTTCGAAAAGAAGCTCAAAAACTCCATAATCAATATCGACGATCTTATAGTGAAATTAGATCGATTGTGCAGCGTGATCTTCTCTCTTTCCTTTTTAGTAATTTTCATGTTCCTGTCGTTCTTTGTGTTTATACTGGCTTTAGCAGCTTCTATATGGGCTTTGAACGGCTTGATCGGCATTTCTCCGGAGTGGCTTGCTGTGCCGCTGCGCATCGTCTTCATTATCGTTCTACTGTTTTTTGTTGTGGGGGGACTGTTGTACTTACTCGATACTTTAAGTCTGGGTATGCTGAAGAAAGTAGGCTGGTTGCGTAGGGTATATTTTCCGGTCTATGTTGTTTTCAGCACCATTACCTTGTCCTTCCTTTACCGCAGTATCTACTATAATCTAATTGCCAAGTTCAATAAAGGCTTGCTCCGATTTATTTTAATCGTATACGTGTTGGTCATCTCCTTTTTCCCCTTCTTTGAATTTGATGACTACCGCTATTTTCCGGATAATACTTCGGTTTATGACATGGAAAGGGATTTTTACGATGACCAACGGCCTGAAAGAAAATTCATCTACTCAGCCAGCATACCCTCCATGACCGTGACGGACTCCTATATCCCGCTGTTTATTCGTTATAGTGTTGGAGATAATCCCGCTTTGGAAGTACATTGCCCGGATTTTGTGCCAGCAAAAAAAGGGGGGATCAAGGACGGCATCACAGCATCGGACGGAAATTTCACACTATCTAAGCCGGATGTTGAAGAACCTTTTCCGGAAAAGGCCCTGGAATGCCTGAAGGATTTTTATGCCATTTCCATTGATTCCAGGCAGGTGGAGGCTAACAAAGCCTATTTTTATATCCATCCTAATAGAGAGGAAAAAGGACTTTTAATGATGGTAAGCATTGAAAATTTAACAAAAGGGGCACATTCTATAGCTGTCCAACGGAGAGTTTTGCAAGATTCCGTGCTTCAAACAGAAGAATACGCAAACATTCCGTTCTGGAGGCAGTAAAGTTAGCTTTTAGGGTTTAATTAAGTAATTTTGTGGGGGTTTTTAGAACGGTCAAAACGGTGAGCAAATATTTTATAATTGACTTTGATAGTACCTTCACAAAGGTTGAGGCATTGGATCTTCTGGGCGAGATTAGTTTAGCTAATTCCGAGCATAAGGATGAAAAGCTGCAAAAGATCAAGGAGATCACTGATCATGGTATGGATGGTGGTATGTCATTCCGCGAATCACTAATTAGACGTCTTGAACTACTAGAGGCTCGAAGGAAACATTTGGGAGAGTTAGTAGAGGCATTAAAAATTCGGGTATCCAAATCCTTCCACCGCAATTCCGAATTCTTCAAAGAACATGCGGATCGCATCTATATACTTTCCAATGGCTTTAAAGAGTTCATCGTACCGATCGTTACCGAGTATGGCGTGAAGGAGGAGCATGTGTTTGCAAATTCCTTTAAATTTGATGAACAGGATAACATCATCGGCTTTGACGAAGAGAATATCCTTTCAAGGAACAGTGGCAAGGCCGAACAGATCCAGCGGCTGCAGCTCGCAGGTGAAGTTTATGTAATTGGTGATGGCTATACGGATTACGAGATCAAAGAGGCGGGACTGGCTCATAAATTCTATGCTTTTACTGAAAACGTAACCCGTAATAAGGTTATGGAGAAAGCAGATCATGTGGCCCCCAGCTTGGATGAGATCTTGTATGTAAACAAAATGAATAAGGCAATATCCTATCCTAAAAATCGCATTAAGGTGCTGCTGCTGGAAAACATCCATGCTCAGGCCGCCGCACGACTGCAGGAAGAAGGATACCAGGTTGAGTTGTACGATGGTGGGATGGACGAAGAGGAACTCAGCGAACGTATCCGCAAAGTTTCTGTGCTGGGTATTCGGTCCAAAACCCAATTAACCGCCAAGGTGTTGGAAAATGCCCGACGTTTATTGGCGGTAGGAGCCTTTTGCATTGGCACCAATCAGATCGACCTGGAGGCCTGCTTAAAAAAGGGGATCCCGGTATTCAATGCTCCTTATAGCAATACCCGCTCAGTAGTGGAGTTGGCTGTGGCACAGATCATCATGTTGCTTAGGAAGATCCCTGAACGTAGCAAGGAAATGCACCTGGGTAAATGGCAAAAGTCTGCTCAGGGCAGTTATGAGATCCGTGGTAAGAAGCTGGGTATTGTCGGCTATGGCAATATTGGTTCTCAGTTATCGGTACTGGCGGAGAACATGGGTATGGAAGTTTATTACTACGATTTGGTTGAAAAACTGGCTTTGGGGAATGTCCGTCGCTGCACTTCTTTGGATCAGTTGCTAGCCCTTAGCGATGTGGTATCGTTGCACGTAGATGGCAGACCTTCGAATCGCAAATTCTTTGGTAAGGAATGCCTGTCTAAAATGAAACCCGGGGCTGCTTTGATCAATTTGAGTCGCGGATTTATAGTAGATGTAGATGCCTTGCGCGAATACCTGGACAACGGGCATCTGGTAGGAGCTGCTGTGGATGTTTTTCCTGAAGAACCCCGGACTAACAAGGATCCTTTTATCTCTTCCTTAATTGGGGCTCCCAACACCATATTAACACCACATATCGGCGGTAGCACTCAGGAAGCTCAGGAAAACATCGGGAATTTTGTTCCCGGTCAAATTATTGAATATGTCAATACCGGAAGTACTTCCAATAGTGTAAACTTTCCACAATTACTGCTGCCTACTTTGGAGAATGCACATCGCTTAATGCACATACATCACAATACTCCGGGCATCCTGGCTAAGATGAATCAGATCTTTGCCACACATAATATAAATATTGTTGGTCAGTACCTCAAGACCAATGAAAGTATAGGCTATGTGATTACGGATATAGATAAGCAATACAGCGACGAATTGATCAACGAGCTAAAGACCATCGAACACACCATCCGCTTTAGAGTGCTCTATTAATTATTTCCCCCCGTATTTGCTGTTTGTGTTGGTGAAAATATTAACTTATCCCCAACATCAACATACCTGATATGACAGCAAATTCAACTTATAGCTTCTTCAACGATGTTGGGAGTTTTGTGGACAAAGCTGCCCGCTTCACCAAGCACCCCAAAGGACTCATTGAGCAGATCAAGCAGTGTAACAGCATTTACCATGTTACCTTTCCATTGCGCCTGCAAAAAGGTAAGTTCAAGGTAATCGAAGGGTATCGGGTACAACACAGCCATCATAAATCACCGGTTAAAGGAGGGATCCGCTATAGTTCCGGGGTTAATGAGGATGAGGTCAAGGCGCTGGCAGCCTTAATGTCTTACAAATGTGCTTTGGTTAATGTGCCTTTCGGCGGAGCCAAAGGAGGGGTTAGGGTAGAGCCCTCGGAATATACAGTGGATCAACTGGAGCGTATTACCCGAAGATTTACCTCCGAATTGATCAAGCGAAATTTTATCGGGCCCGCAGTGGATGTTCCCGCTCCCGATTACGGAACCGGCCCCAGAGAAATGGCCTGGATTGCCGATACTTACATGACCTTTAATTCCGAGCAGGTTAATGCCTTGGGGTGCGTTACCGGAAAACCATTGACACAACACGGTATCAGGGGCAGGAAGGAGGCTACCGGAAGGGGAGTGTTTTTTGGGTTGCGTGAGGCGGTGGATTCCTATGAGGACATGCAAAAGTTGGGTTTGCACCCTGGTTTAGGGGATAAGACGGTGATTATCCAGGGCTTGGGAAATGTGGGATATTATACCGGCATCAACCTTCAAAAACAAGGATCCACTATAATTGGTATTGCCGAATACAACGGAGGAATATATAATGAAGATGGTCTTGACATAGAGGAAGTACACCAGCACCGAATGGATACTGGCAGCATTCTGGATTTTCCGGGAGCTAAAACCATAAAGAACGGCCAGGACTTATTGGAATACGCCTGTGATATTTTAGTTCCGGCTGCTTTGGAAAACCAAATTACCACCAAAAATGCCACAAAAATTCAGGCTAAAATAATCGGAGAAGCCGCCAACGGACCTATTACGGCAGACGCTGAGAAAATATTGCTGAAAAGGGGAGTATTTATTATTCCGGATTTGTACCTCAACGCCGGAGGGGTTACAGTATCCTATTTTGAATGGCTCAAGAATATCAGCCGGGTTTCATTTGGCAAGATCAATAAAAAATATAATGAGCTCAACAACCAGTTGATGGTCGATGCTATTGAGGACGCCAGTGATACCAATCTTCCTTATAAACAGCGTATGCAACTGATAAAGGGTGCAGGAGAGTATGAATTGGTGGATAGCGGGCTGGAAGGCGTAATGGTGGGCGCCTATCACGAAATCAATGAGATCCGTAAGAAGGACAATGTTGATGATCTGCGCACTGCGGCATTTATCAACAGTATCAATAAGATCGCGGTGAGCTACTTGGAATTGGGAGTATTCCCATAAAAACAAAAAAGGCTGGATTAACCAGCCTTTTTTATTTCACCCAGCTTGAGTTGGAGGTTTATTAAACCTCTGTAAGACAGGATTTGAGCTATTTGCAAATCGCAACCCTCCACTGTTAACCTGAAATGTAAACATTCCGAGGCCCCGACAAGTCGGGGTGAGGCCCGGTTTTGAAAACAAACTCACTCGGCATTTAATAACTGTTAGGTTTAAAAAACGTGTCCTAACCCAAGCGGGTAATTCCTTTCAATAATGAATAAAGGTACTATTATTATCTTGTATTAAACGGCTGCATCCGCAAAAAATTCTACCCTTGTAAGAGAAATTGTAAAACAAAACCTGTCCTTGAATATCAAAGTTTGCGTTATTTGCAGCCTGCTTCACCACAGTTGATGCTATGAGATCCCCAAATATATACTTTACTGCCGGACCCTCCGCTCTGTATTTTACAGTAGAAGAGCACCTAAGATCGGCCTTTAAGCTACAAATCCCCTCTATTTCGCATCGCAGTAAACAGTTTTCCCAACTATATGAGGAAACGGAGGAGTTTCTGAGAACCCTGGTAGGCCTGCCTCAGGATTACCACCTGTTCTTTACGGCATCCGCCACTGAAGTTTGGGAACGTATTCTGCAATCTTGTGTGCAGGATTATAGTCTGCACTTGGTCAATGGGGCCTTTTCCAAACGTTTTTATGAGATTGCCCAACAGCTGGGTCTGAACCCCATTTCCATATCTGCCGAGCCCGGATCGGTAGTAACGCCAAGTCATTTAGAGCACGCTGCTGAACCGGAACTATTGGCAGTTACTCACAATGAA
>JAOTYN010000142.1 GCA_029861825.1 Cyclobacteriaceae bacterium | reverse complement strand
TTAAATAAAAATTATATTTGCTAAACAATTTTGTTCGAAAAACCATTATGATTGCGAAAAGGGGTCAATGCCTCATCTATTAGTTTGAAAAAAATAGTATTTCTACTGGCATTTATAACAGGGGCGCTGGCTTCTGAGGCACAGATCTTGCATCCCGCTCAATGGGAGCATCGTTTTTCTAAACAGTCGGCAGCTATCGGTGAAGAAATCGATCTGATATTTGACATCAGTATCGATTCGCTATGGTACCTGTACTCGTCGGACTTTGATCCGGAACTGGGACCCATGGTCACTGAATTCCATTTTCAACCCCATGCCTCTTATGAATTGATCGGCGGTATCCGACCTATTAACCCCAAAGAAGGATATGACGATATATTCGAAGGCAACTATACCTACTTTAGAGGCAAAGGAGAGTTTCGGCAAACGATCAAGATCCTGGATAAAGACCTTAGCATATCGGGTAATTACGCCTATCAAGTTTGTACCGATGTAGATGGTAAGTGCATACCCTTCGATGAAGAGTTTGAATTCAAAGGGCTACAGGTACTTGGCGCGACCGGAGAAAGCGCTCCAACCCCCATAAAAGATACTTCAACGGTCCTGGGTGAGGACACCCGTGGATCAACCACTGCTACTTCCGAACCGGACCCGCCGAAAATTCAGAAAGGCAGCGCATTCACTGAACGCAGCGGCAATTCACCCTATTCCCTGCTCGCTTTCATGATCACAGCCTTCCTTGCTGGTCTGGTTGCTCTGATGACACCCTGTGTGTATCCGATGATACCCATGACGGTTACCTTCTTCACCAATGAAAAGCAGTCCAGAAAGAAAGGGTTATTCAAGGCATTGTTTTACGGGGTTTCCATAGTGGTGATCTTCACTTTATTGGGAACAGTGGTTACCTTAATTTGGGGCCCGGAATTCGCCAATTGGCTGGCCACCCATTGGGTGCCTAATCTGATATTCTTCGCCATGTTCGTGTTTTTTGCCCTATGGTTCCTGGGAATGTTCGAGATCAACCTACCTAGCGGATTGGTAAATAGCGTGGACCGGAAATCTGAAGGAGGAGGTATACTGGGAGTATTCTTTATGGCACTGACACTGGTGCTGGTGTCCTTTTCCTGCACCGGCCCCATAGTAGGAACCATATTGATCGAATCCGCTACCGGGCATGTGTTGAAGCCTGTAGTGGGGATGCTGGGTTATTCGTCGGCTTTTGCTGTCACCTTTTCCGCGTTCGCTATTTTCCCGGAATGGCTCAAAAGCCTCCCCAAGTCCGGTGGATGGCTTAACTCCATCAAGATATTTCTGGGTTTCCTAGAGTTGGCATTATCCTTAAAATTCTTAAGTATCGTGGACCAGGTATACCATTGGGGCATACTCGATCGAGATGTATTTTTAGCAATTTGGATTGCCATATTCCTGGCTTTGACCGCCTATCTTCTGGGCTTGATCCGATTTGAATCCGAAGGCGCTAAAACTACTTTATCGGTACCCCGTGTATTAATGGGGACCTTGGTCTTAGCCTTTACCCTGTACTTGATACCCGGATTGTGGGGAGCCCCTTTAAAACCTTTGGCAGGTATATTACCCCCTATGACCACCCAAGATTTCCAGCCGGCTAATCCACTCCCAATTTCCGATGACCAGGAATTGTGTTCTGAACCCTTGTACGCCGGCATGCTCCATCTACCTCATGGGCTTCAGGGCTACTTCGATCTCGACCAGGCCTTAACTTGCGCTAAGGAACAAGGCAAACCGGTATTTATTGATTTTACTGGACACGGCTGCGTCAATTGTCGGGAGATGGAAGCGGTGGTATGGTCGCACCCGGAGGTGATGAGGCGCCTTCAAGAGGATTTCGTCATGGTGGCCTTGTATGTAGATGAAAAGAAAGAGCTGCCGGAAGAGGACTGGTACACTTCTGAATACGACCAGAAAGTTAAAAAGACCATTGGAAAACAAAATGCGGATCTGCAGATCAAGTGGTATGGAAATAATGCCCAGCCCTTCTACATTCTACTGGATCCGCAAGATCCCGAAAATCCACTGGTGCCACCGGTAGCCTATGATAAAAGCGTAAGCAATTTCACCTCCTTTTTGGATGCCGGAATAGCCGCTTACCGCAAAAATAACCTTCCCTGAATTACAGCCTTCTCCAGACTTCTTCCAAACGGATGGAGTCGACCTGCTCATATATTCCGCTCCCGGGATTAATTTGAACATTCTTTATGAATCCACTAATGGTCCAGTCATTGCCATTTAAGACAAAATCAAATTCCACGGAACTTCCCGGTAAATTAGAACCCAAGGGGTGGAAGTAATCGATATGTTCTCGGTACTTATTACCCTCTATTTCGTAAGTACCACCACCAGCTGCAATCAAATTGCCATTTTCTCCATATGAGGCCCAGCTAAAGTGGCTTCTGGTGATGTGTTTTACATAGGTGATGATATCAGGCACCTCACTCAATTCCTTTTCCGAGCCGTATTTATATTTTATCATAGTCCAGGAACCTTGTAGATCGTTGGTCTTTACCTCCTTTGAGGTACTGCCTGCCATCAGGAACAGCACCAAAAGGCAACCTGGGATGAGAAGCTTTTTTACTTTCATAATGGTTGTATTTGAATGTTTGAACAACCAATCGCCTAGGGTTGGCTGCTTAAATAATGTAATGATTTTCTATAGAATATCCAAATACATCTCTAGAGTTCCAACGACGAGATATTCTATATATATTATTGATTTACAGATACTTATGATACATTCTTTTGGATATACAAACTTTGCCCTAATGGGAAGGTTTATATCGAGCTTCCTCCTTCTGAACAGTATCTATCGACAGATCTCGCCAAGAATAACGGGATGACCATTGGTGTGTACCACCAGTAGCCACGTCGGCGATCATATTTCCGATAATAGGGCCCATCTTGAAACCATGCCCGGAACCTCCACTTCCTACCGTTAGTCCCTTTATTTGAGGATGCCGGTCAATCCAATAATGACCGTCCAGGGTATCGGTATAGCAACATAAACGGGTGTTAACAATGGGTGCACGGGCCAACTCCGGAATGGCGTTTTTTAAGAATTCCCTTAAATCCCGGTGATCTTGCGGAGACACCACTCTAGGATCGTGCTCCGGATGTAACTGCAAACCCAAACTATGCCTGCCAATTTTCACTACCCTTTCACGAGGATGATAGGGGAATCCGTACCAGCCGGTATTGGAAATATCCGCTCCGAATACTGGAAAATTCTCTGCCAGGAAAGACGTGGGATCATCGGGCTTTAGATGAAACACCGGGTGGCCGGTAACTCGAAAGTACGGCTGTAATTCCGGGAGCAAATAAGGTGTAAAGTTGCCGGCACATACGATCACATGGTCGGCCAAATATTTTTCTCCTTCTTTGGTCTGTACTCCTAGCACCTGATCTCCCTTTATGGTGAAGCTCTGGGCAGTGGCCTGCTCATGAACTAGCACTCCCAGTGTTTTCGCATGCTCGCATAGAAGTTCGGTGGCCTTGCCCGCATCTGCGTATCCACCCTGGGCGTGGTACAAGCCATCCCGGTAGTACTTATGTTTGAAGGCTGGAAAACGCTGTGAAATTTGGTCCTGGTCCAAACGCTGAGGCTGGAAGTTGTGCAATTGCAAATTTTGCCAGCAGTTCAACTCAAATGAAAATTCAGGTGATTCTATGGAATCAGGAGTTAGCAATAAAAATCCCACAGGATGATACATCGGGTATTGAAAACGCTCATTCCACTGCAGCCAGACTTCCATGCATTCAGCGGCCATCTTCAAGTATTCTGTGTCCGATCCGTACTCCATTCGCACGGCTTTGCTGATATCGGTAGAAGCAGCCAGTGGATGAGGAAGATGATCGGGGTTGAGCACTCCCACTTGATAACCTCGCTTTCTTAGTGCGATAGCCGTGGTAATACCGAAAATACCAGCTCCCAGCACCAGAAAATCATATCCGGATGGTTTCAAAGTTATTTAAAGTTCAATTTGGCAAACTTGGTTTTCCGATTTCGCTGGCTAAATATGATCATTTGATCCCGTGAGATCTGTTCACAGACTTTAGGTTTGGTGTAAGTGTTCGTATCTCGAACCTGAAACAGTGGCTCCTTCTTAACCTCACCTTTGCCGTCCACAGATACCAAGACCACCACCGATTCCTTGCCTTTGGTAAAGTTATGAATTTTTAAGTCACTGCTTTGCTTGTGCAAGTTTTTGGGGTTGTCGTTAAAAACAAAGAACAATTTCCCTTTTGCCACGGACAAAGCATACGAGGAATAGGCTCCACCATCGTTTTTACTCCTCTGTCTTTTGGGAATTCTCCTGGCCCATTGAATGGAACCATCGGGGTTTATATTGATTACCATCAGGTCATTATAATTATACTGGACATCTGAATTGCTATCATAGTAGGGGTATCCATAGCCATATCGCCGATAAGGATATCGAAAAAGTCCATATCGTGAATAATAGGGATATCCATAGGGATTTAAGGAATTGTAATCGCTCGTCTCCTGGATGTAGAATTGCTCCGCTACCAATACCACTCCTCCATCACGTCGAATCTCCAGCCGATTCAGATCATACTGACTCAGTTCACGCCCTTTATCCGCTTTGCGCTCCGACATAAAATCTGTCAAAAAGTCTGCCTCAAATTCCTGATAGAACTCTTTCTTAACTTCTTTGGTTTTAGAATCAATCAATAGATAAAAGGTACCTCTTATGCTGCGGGTTCCATATTCGGAATAGAATCCTGCACACACAATATCACCGGATGGCGTAAAGTCAAACTGCATGTCGGTGATGAATTTTTCGTCGAGGTTCAACAGGTACTCGGTATAAGTATCGCCTTTATTATAGGCAAGTAAGTGGTATTCATAATTTGGGCGGCCTTGACGCCTCACCCTGACCTGACCTTTGTAAACAATCCCCAGCAAATAAGCGTTACCCTGATTATCCACTTTGTATCGATTGATTTCGTAAAGCCTGTCCTTGAACGGAAGGCTGACCTCCTTGTCCCAGATAGGATTGAGTTCATCATCCAGCACCGTGATGCCAAACTTTTCCTCCATGTTGGCATTGTTGGGCGAATCGTAGAAGATCATTAGTTTGGAACTATCTCTGGATAAGTTGTAGTCATAGAACCCATCATTGCTGCGATTGCGGTAGCTGACTGCCGCAAGCTTTTTGCTTTTTTGTTGTGGCTTAAGCGTTTTGCGATCGATCAGATCAGCGTATAATACTTTCTCTTTAGTTACTAAATCTCGCTGCGAGGTGAATAGATAAATTTCCCCTTTCAACTGCTCGGCAAATACTAATACCTTTCGATTTGAGCCCCTTCCTAGTTCAATCTCTTCCGATTTCAACAAGTTGAGATCCTTACCGTACTTTTCCACATAGAACCTCTGGGGCTCCGCTCTGACGGTATAGTAACCGCTCTCGTCGTGTCCGATAATATCTTCAAGAGTACCTCTTTTTTGAGTTTTTATTTCAGGACCCAGTGTGATCTCAACCTGAGACTGCGCAAGAATACCTAAGCTTACCAGCAGGCTTGCAGGGAATAACAACATCTTCAAAATCTGCCTAATTCTCATATTTAAATGATTTGTGTAGTAAAATTACAACAAAAAATATTCCAATTATGATCATCAGCACCCACTAAATTTTAACTTTCAAACGTGGGTTTCCTTACATTGATGCCAAAGCCTTGGTAATTTGCTATCCTTTACCGTCATTTTTTATAGTTTTGTAACGGATTAAACCGCTATTTGTGTTATGCGTAAATGGTTCATTGGGATCACCTTGCTGTTAACCGCAGCAACAGCTTTCCTGTTCAAATATCAAAGTCCGGCCGGAATTGCTGAACCACCACCGGTTGTAGTTGAAATGACCGAACTGCCAGCGGTAGAGGAAGAATCCGCAGCATCTACTTTGTATGGAATAGATGTACAGTCGAAGGTGGTCATCGAGGATGTGGTGAAGCCCAACGAAAATCTATCTTCCATTCTGAGCAACTATGAGGTACCCTTGCAGGAAATTGACCTTTTAGCAAAAAGAGCGAAGGGGATTTTCGATGTGCGAAAAATCAACGCCCATAAAAGCTACAAACTAATTTGCTCCACCGATTCGGTAGCCCAGTTCATGATATATGAACCCAACAAAATTGAATATGTGGTGTTTGATCTGAATGACACTACCAATGTTTATGTAGGCCATAAGGAAGTTGTCACTGTAGAAAAGACCTTGTCCGGGATCATCAAAACTTCTTTGTACAACGCCATGATTGAAGGGGGAGCATCCCCGGTCTTGGTAGATAATATGGCCGACGTCTTTGGTTGGCAACTGGACTTTGGCCGACTGCAGGTGGGTGACAAGTACAAAGTGATCTATGAACAGAATCTGGTAGATGGGGAATCTGCTGGGTTAGGGCCTATCCTGGGCGCCGAATTTACCCATGAGAATAATCCCTTTTACGCAGTTCGATACAACCAGGGTAATGGACCCGATTATTTTGACGAAAAAGGTCACAGTTTGCGTAAGGCTTTCTTAAGATACCCTGTAAAATTTACACGCATCAGTTCCCGGTATTCCGGAAGGCGCTTTCACCCGGTTCTGAAACGTTATAAATCCCATCGGGGCACGGATTATGCTGCACCTACCGGAACGCCAATCCGGGCTGCTGGTGACGGCATCATCTCCGAGGCTCGATACAACGGTGGTAATGGCAACTATGTGAAAATACGCCATAACAGTACCTACAGTACGCAGTACTTGCACATGTCTCGCATCGCATCCGGTGTAAAACCAGGAGTAAAAGTCACCCAAGGGCAAACTATCGGATATGTTGGCAGTACGGGGTTGGCTAATGGCCCGCACCTATGCTATCGATTTTGGAAAAATGGAGTACAAGTGGACGCTCTAAAAGTGGAACTCCCACCGTCGGAACCAATTCATGAAGATAGTAGAGTAGCCTACGACACCGTAATGATGTCCATGTTGGAGCAACTTCAAAATGTAGTTTACCCCAACGAAGCCTTTCCAATATTGGCAGGAGATTGACAACTTAGATGAATCTCTATCGTTGTATTGGGATAGGTATCAAGACGAGCTTGAGTTTGAGACCAATCCTGCGATATTTATTCCTTCTTTATGGGCTGGCACTGCTTTCCCAACAAGGCTTCGGTCAAAAGGTGGCCCTGGTGCTAAGTGGAGGAGGAGCCAAGGGGCTGGCTCATGTGGGAGTGCTTAAAGTTCTGGAAGAAAATCACATTCCCGTCGATTACATTGTAGGCACCTCCATGGGAGGAGTGATAGGGGGCTTCTACGCCGCAGGCTATTCTCCACAGGAAATTGAATCCCTGGTTTTGGATGAAAGATTTCAGGAATGGGTGGACGGTGAACTAGGTACGGAATATAACTTCTATTATGCCCGAAAAGAGGACAATGCCAGCATTATTAACCTCAACCTGGCGGTGGATTCATCGGTCAATTTGAATACTAACCTGGCCAATGATTTTGCTATAAATTATGCCCTTACGGAATTCCTGACACAAGCCACTCAACGATCAGGTTATAACTTCGATAACTTATTTATACCGTTCCGGGCAGTAGCTGCAGACATTTTCACCCAACGGCAGATAGTGCTGAAAGACGGCCGATTGAACGAAGCACTGAGGGCAACTCTGAGTGTTCCCTTCTTTTTTCGACCCTTGAAAGTCACCGACAAGTATCTATTCGATGGGGGGATCTATAACAATTTCCCAGTGGATATAGCGCGTAGAGAATTTGAGCCAGACATAATCATCGGGGTAAATGTGAGCTCAAAAGTGTTTGACGAATATCCTTACGAGCAGGACGAAGAGCTAATCCAGCAATCTTTACTATCCATGCTTCTAGATAAACCAAATGTCAATCAATTGACTGCACAAGACATTTACCTGGAACCCGATATCCAACCTTATAGTTCACTTGATTTCGAAGATGTAGGTGCCTTGATCGACAGCGGTTATGTGGAAGCCCAGCGTCACTTAAAAGTAATCCAGCAGAAAATAACCCAATCCCGATCTTGTGATAGCATCGCAGATGCCAGGATCGATTTTGTTTTAGGAGCGGAGCCCTTGCGGTTTAAGAACATTCATATATCCGGGTTCAAAGAGGCTCAGAAGCGCTATATACGCCGTCTATTTAACGACCAGGAATATTTAAATACTTACGACATTAAGACGGGGTACTACAAGATGATCTCCGAAGATTATTTCCAGAACATTGTGCCTGGCATGGTCTATAACTCAGTAGACAGTGCCTATGATTTCGAGATATCCGGTGAGGGTAAAAGCAGATTGCATGTGGAGTTTGGCGGGAACATCAGCAGTCGAAGCATCAGTCAAATATTCCTGGGGGTAAATTTTACCCATTTTAACCGCTATCTGTTTAAACATTCTGTGAATTTTTACACCGGGCGCTTTTATCAATCATTTCAAGCGGCATCCCGCATTAATCTGCCCACCAGTAAGCCGTTTTATGTGGAACCGGTTTTTACCTTCAACCATTGGGATTACTTAGATGCCAACGAATTAATCCTACAGGAAAAAGACCCTACCATCATTGACGAAATTGACCGCAGCGGCCGATTAAATATTGGTTTTGCGGTAGGCACCAGAGGTCGATTGCGAGTCCATGGAAGTTACTTCAACAACACCAATAGATATAGCAACGACAATATCTTTGTTTCTTCCGACACCCTGGATGAATTGCGTTTCGATGGGGGCCGCTATGGAATTGACTTTTCGCGTTACAATCTGAATCGCAAACAGTATGCATCATCGGGTCATCACCTTTCGGTATCCTTGGACTATTTCCGTGCGCAAGAACGACTTTCTCCAGGAAGCACCTCTCTTTTCTCCGAAGAACAGAAGAAACAAACTAACTGGGTGCGCTTTAAGGTTCATTCCCAGCAATATTTCGGCAGCGGACGATTCAAGTACGGCTATTTGGTAGAAGGAGTCTTTTCCAACCAGTCTACCTCTTTTGATCTCATAGCTACCCGTATCAATGCCCCGGCATTCTCACCTATGATAG
>JAOTYN010000560.1 GCA_029861825.1 Cyclobacteriaceae bacterium | reverse complement strand
TAAAGATACTCTCATAGTAGCTTTTGCAGGCCTGGATATCTATACGGGACACCGTTTCTTCAGTTATGATCTCCCCGTAAGGATGATCCTTGCTGTACCGTAAAACGCTACGTACGTCACCAGCTATAGCGCTGGGATCTTCCTTGTTGGCCTGTAGCGCGGAAATCGTTTCTTTCTTGATCTTCTCAAGTTCGTCTACTGAAAACGAAGGTCTTAAGGTAACGTCCGACATTAATTCCAGCAGTTTGTCTACATGTTTGGTGAGGGACGAAGCAAATACGCTGGAGGAAGAGCTGGACAAGCTGGCTCCTATAAAGTCCACTTCCTCGTCTAGCTGCGCCTTAGTGCGGGTGGTGGTACCCCTGGTCATCAGCTGACCGGCGGTACTAATGTATCCTGCATTCTCCCCCTCTAACACCGGATCGATGTCCAATACCAGGGAAAAGGCCACCCGGGGAAGTTTGTGATTCTCTACCACAAATACTTTCAATCCATTGTCTAAGGTGAAGGATTCATATTCCCCAAGTTGTATTTCCGGCGCTGGTCCAGGCTCAGGAACTTTTGTGCGATCCAGGCCCGTATCAGTAACCGCAGTGGCCACCGGTTCCACAGCCTGTGCTACATCATTGTCAACCGTTTTAGTGTTCTGAGTGCTGGCACATGCGGTCAGAAAGAACAGAACGATTATATAGTATATGGAAATCTTCATGATTATTGTCCCTCGCTATTAATTTCTTTAGTGTCCGGCTGTTGTTGGGCCGATTTAGGCAAGTAATACAACACCACCCGATTTTCTTTGGTGAAGTACTTTTGGGCTACCCTCTGGATGTCCTCTCTGGTAACTTTCATATAGCGGTCGATTTCGGTATTAATAAGATCGGCGTCACCGAAGTACATGTGGTAATTACCCAGGCTTTCCGCAATACCCACCACCCGGCTGTTACCACTGATGAAATCGTTCTCTATCTGATTTCTAAGTTTTTGAAATTCCTTCTCCCCTATCAATTCCTGCTTCACTTTCTCGTATTCAAGGTCCATGGCCTGCTCCAGATCTTCAGGACTCACGCCCACATTGGCGATGCCAAAAGCAATAGTGACACCGGGATCTTCCAGGTCCAAAGGAAAGGCTCCTACGAACAACGCTTTTTGTTGCTGGTCCTTAACGGATTTACTGAGACGTGAACTTTCACCTTGTGACAACAGCTGAGCCAGCATACTCACGGCATAGTAGTCATCTGTGCCTTGAGCCGGTACGTGGTAAGCCTGAATTACCGCTGGCAGCTGAATGTTGTCAAAAACTACATCGCGAATTTCGGAGGCCTGAGGCGGCTCCACCACCGTGGGTCTGGGAATTTCCATACCTCCACGGGGGATGTCATTGAAGTAAAGGTGCACCAACTTTTTTGTCTCCTCAATGTCTAAGTCACCGGCAATGGACAACACGGCATTTTCAGGCACATAAAAGGTCTTGTAAAAATCCAGGAATTCCTCATCTTTAGCGGCGCTCAAATGATCCAAAGAACCGATCACCGACCAACGATAGGGATGGACCGTGTAGGCCCGCTTCATGGTTTCTTCTAGTACAGAACCATATGGTGTATTATCAACACGCTGCCGGCGTTCTTCTTTAACCACTTCTCTTTGAGTTTCTATACCTGCCGAATCCACTTTGGCGTGTAGCAGTCGTTCGGACTCCAGGTATAATCCCAATTCCAATTGGTTGGAGGGCAATATCTCATAGTAAAAGGTGCGATCGTACCAGGTATTGGCGTTGTTGGTGCCACCGGCACTGGTAATCAGTTTATCGAACTGCCCCCGATCAATGTTTTTAGAACCCTCAAAGAGCAAGTGTTCAAAAAAGTGAGCAAAACCGGTACGCTCCGGGTCTTCATTTTTGGAGCCGACTTTATACATGATACTCACCGCCACAATGGGGGTACTATGGTCTTCGTGCAGTATGACGTGCAAACCGTTGTCAAGATCATACTCCACAAATTCAATGTTGGGGCTCTGTCCGTAGACGTTTAGCGTCAACAGAAATCCCAAAAGGAAAATACCTAGTGGTGTTTTCATAATTTCTTTATTTACTAGTTATTAGGGTGGTAAAAATAATGGCTTTTTACTAATTGCGGTCTACAGTTTTACATAAGCGGTATCCCTTAAAGCAAGTGATTCAATATATCCTTAGTCTGGTGCCATTGCAAACGGGGGCCGTACTGTGCTACCACCTTGGAAGAAGCCAGACTAGCCAGTTTGCCGGCCTGTGCATAACTGTGTCCATGCGTGATCCCATAGAGAAAGGCCCCTGCAAACATGTCCCCTGCGCCATTGGTATCGATGGCTTTTACCTTATATGGCTCAATATCAATAAAAGTATCTCCATCGAATATCATAGCCCCGTTTGGGCCCTGGGTGATAACAAAGGTGCGGGATACCTGTTTTAGCGCTTCC
>JAOTYN010000141.1 GCA_029861825.1 Cyclobacteriaceae bacterium | reverse complement strand
GGTATGGTTTGATTACAGTTTCAGGCATAGATGACAATAATCGGTGCCGTAAAGGTACAATATTTTTGATTTAACCAGGACAGGGGAGCAGACGCATATTTCATATAAACGCCCCTAGTTCACCTGGTTACCATAATTCTATTGGAGGTATTAATATTTAAGAAATTCATGCAATTGACTTATATTCAGACAGTTTTTAGGATTCAACTGGTTGGCCGGTGAAAATTAGCGGTTTATCATATGAGGGCGCTCAAATATTAACCAGCTGTTTGTTAAAAGGTTGACTAATGCGGATTTATTTTTTACTTATTTTTGTTTTTGCTACCCTTTCTCTACAGGGAGTGACCTGTACTACTACCAGTACTACCACCTGGGATTGCGGTACGCCCGGGGGTAATGACGATCTTATTGTCAATCACAGTATTACCATTACGGGTAATTTTGTTCTTGCTAATGGCAGTATTACAGTAAATGCTCCCAATATCCTGACCATCACGGGAAACCTGATCCTTGGTAGTTCTTCTACCACATTTGTGGCTAGTGGTGCCGGCATCAATGTTGGGGGTAATTTTGAAAACAACAATAACAGTAATAATGTGCAAATCCTAGGGGCTTTGGTGATTGCCGGTAACTTCACTAATGGCACCGGTTCGGGAATGGGCGCGGTGATCGATTTTGGTGCAACCGGCTCTGTTGCTTATGGTGGAACCTGCAGTAACCCCGGTACCGTAATGAACGATACCGACTCCTTTACCGGATGTGATAATCTAATTCTTCCTGTGGAGTTGGTGAACTTCCGGGGCACTGCTACGCCTGATGGGAATTTATTGCAGTGGGAAACTGCCTCTGAACGAAACAACGATTTTTTTGAGGTCCAACGCAGCACTAACGGTACCAGTTGGGAAGCCATCACTATGGTACAGGGCAATGGAGACAGTGATCAGTTTATTAGCTACCGCTATCTGGACCGCAATCCCCTGCCCGGACGTAATTTCTATCGTTTAAGGCAGGTGGATTTTGATGGGGTATTTGAATATTCCTACATCATTTCTGTGGTGACGGGGGATATACCCCAACTTCAGGTGCAGGCTTTTTATCCTAATCCCACCGCTCAGTACCTGACATTGTCTTACCTGACGGATAATGAATTCCCATTGGAGTATCAGGTCTACGATCAGTTTGGACGATTAGTACATTCTCATAGCCTTAGAAGTTCCTTTGGCTTTAACCAGGTCACACTCGATTTCCACATGTTAACTAAAGGCACCTATCTGATCAAACTGCGTAATCAGGAGTTAACCAACCATATTCGATTTATAAAGTTACTTTAGCTTTTTATTGCAAGGTGTTCTGCAGCTCTTGAAGTGATTCCCGGTTTTTAGGAGAGTAGAAGTTTCGCCTGATATTGCGTTTTTCCCGGCTGGTCAGCCGCCAGTTCAAGGAAGCTCGCTCAATGGCCTCCTGCTGGATCTGCTTTACTGAAGGATTTTCTTCGTCCTCATCAGAGTGCTCAAAAATGGTGCGGGGGATGTACTCAAATTCAATGCAGTGGATGTCCCCTTCGAACCAGCTTTGTGCTTGTTCCAGCAGGTTGTCATTATTGATATCTTGTATATTGCCCAGGTTGTTGTACACGCTGCTGATGGGCACGAAAATTTTCTGAAAAAACGAGCTACTCACGTTCTTTTCGATGGGTTTATCATCTTCGCTGTCACGAATGGCTACGATCACAACCCCGCTGGTGTTCTCCGCTATCCAATCCTTAAACACGTATAAGAAATGCAAAGCGTCGGAGATCCCGAAATTATCGGAGATGCCCGCATCCATAATTTCCATGGGAGGTTGACTGGGCAGATTAACGTTGGGAGTTATGTAGGGGAAAGAGGCGCCCAGCCGCAAAGCGCTTAAGTAACGCAGGCTATCGGGTTGTTTGTCTCGGTAAAAGCGCTGAAAGTCGATCCCTTTGATTTCCGGGCTCAGGGTATCCTTTCCGTAAACATTACTGGAAGTCATATAGCTGATCTTGTGAGGGGAGATAAAAAGCTTGCGACCATCGTTGATCACGGTAGGGGCAATGAACATCAAGGGGATTAAGGCATTTTGCTCAGGCTCGCGGTAAGCTGACAGAGGCTTATCCATGATAAAGCCGGTATTTTTGTTCAGTTGTTGCTCAAAAGCGTAACCCCGGTCTTTTTTGTAGCGAAGTCCCCCGTACTGGAAACTTTGGTAGCGAATGAACAGGTCGTTTACCAGTAAACTGAAGATGATGGGATTCAGATTGTCTTTGGATATATTTCTTAAGTATTGCGGGTCACTAAGGTTAAGATCACTTCCATGATATTTTCGAAGTACCAATTCGCGATAATAACTAGCTCCGATTATACCACCGGACGACCCGGTTATGAGCATGGCATGCTTCATTAATTTGCCGCCGGTAGCGCTGTCGGCCGACTGCAAGGCTTTCATGGACCACAATGCTGCCCGTTGCCCGCCCCCGCTGGTACTGATCAGCACTATTTTGGGATTTTCTGCAGAGTCAAATTTCTGTCGCCAGTTTTCCAGAATATTGAGGGTGTTTTGGCGGTCTTCGGCCCGGAATTTGGTTTGACTATGCTCATGCAGTTCATTCAGGTTATAGGTGACCGGGGTGCTGCTGTAGTCAAGCCCATAGGCCTGATAATTGCTGGTGATGATATCGAATTTAACCAAAATATTCAGTAATACGATCAACATGATCACCATGGTAATGGACCATCCCCGGAACCAGTAGGATATAGCCCCCGTGAACATGATGAAGATGGTAAGAATAAGCACCACACTGCCAGCGGCAGGGATCTGGAAGAAGGGATTCTCCCGGAATATTCCCAATATCAGGATCACAAAGAATATGATAAATTCAATGAGCACCAGGTTTAGATGATTCTGATCAAAGACCTTTAGAATAGCCTCTTTGTCGTATTCGTGGTTGGGATTGACCCGCCGTACCCGCAACCCGATATCTAAATAGTTATCCACCCTGATGGTTTTTTTCTTGGCTATTTCCAGACGCTGCATCACATTGGCCCTGGATATGGGTGACTTGCGCAATTGACTATCCACACTGCGGGTTATGACCTTGAAAATGTCTTGATTGGTTAGCCGGAAATAGGTCACCAGAAATACGATCATGGCTAAGAGCCCGCTTAAAAATCCCCCGATCTGCGCCAGAATAAGCCAGATTGTGGAAAATTCGTTGTCCACCTGGAAACGGATGACGCAAATGATGTAGAGAATTACAAAGATCAGGGGAATTATGCTGTTGTTCAGCGAAAATCGCGTAAACGGCCTGGAAAGAGTGCCTAGAAAGCTAAATCGATGGCTGTCTACTATATAGCAGGTGATGTTGAAGGCCATTATAAAGCCACCCACAGTAATCCCGATAATGGCGAAACTCCAGAAGTTTACCTTATCAATGTATTCGGGATCCAGGAAAAGGTAGGGGATACCCAACAGTTTACCGAAACTCCCAGTTACCATAATGAACAGCAGATACCAACAGAGCAACAATACCTGATTCTTTTTGATATTGTTTATCAAAAGTTGGATCGGGAAACTATAAAAAATTTTTTCCAGCATCGGGTATACTCTAATTTAAGTGATAATGGACAGGATCAAAGTACCGTCAGCCACTTTTTTTAGAGCCTGCATACAGTTCGAATTCCAGCAACCTACATTCTAACTGCCCATTGAAGAATGGAATTTTCCGGGAGGTCCTCAATCCGATCTTTTTACTGAGCTCAGGATTTCCGGAAAAGATATAGCCCCAGTAACCGGCACACTTCTCTTTAAAAAAGTCCCCAATTTGCTTATAAGTTCCTTCTAGCTCTTTCACATCCCCCAAACGGGACCCGTATTCCGGGTTCAGGATCACCACCCCTGGTGGCGGTGGCACTTCCGTTTTGGCAAAGTCGAGATGGTGGAACCGGATCAGTTTATCTACACCGGCCCATTTAGCATTACTGCGGGCGCTGCGCAAGGCTTCCAGACTGTGATCGCTGAGATGGAACAGGGGTTCAACCTGATCTTGTACCATACCTCTAGCTTGATTACAGAGCTCATCCCATTGCTGTTGCTGGAAAGTTCTCAAATGCATGAAACCGAAATTCTTTCGCAGCAACCCTGGGGCAAAGTTCTTAGCCATAAGGGCGGCTTCTATCACCAAAGTTCCGCTGCCACTCATGGGGTTTACCAAAGGCATACCCGGTTGCCATTTGGTGGCTTTGATTACAGCCGCCGCCAACGCTTCCCGCATAGGAGCTTTGAAAGGGATTCGTCGATAGCCATGCTTGGAAATGGTTTCACCGGAGGTATCGAAATACAAGTGGCAGTCCTGGCCTACCCAATGTAAATAGATCACCGTGCGATCGCGTTTTGGACCGGAATCTGGCCTTTGCTTGCGCAACCGGAAAAGGCGGTCTACTATGGCATCTTTGGTTTTTTGATTCCCGAAACGGGTGTCCAAAATATGCTTGTTCCTAATAAATGAGGTCACCGAGAGGTAGCCGTCGTGGGGTATATGATCTTCCCAGGGAATACGGCTCACAGCTTGATACAATTGATCAGGATGACCGGCTTTAAACCTTTTGATCAGCAACAGCACCCGGTTGGCTGTACGCAAATGAAGATTCAAATGCATACAGTCCTTCAAAGTTCCTTTTAGCTCTACGCTTTTGGGGTTTACTTGAATGAGTTGGTAGCCCAGCTCTTTTATTTCCAGGGCCAGGATCTGGTTTACTTCGGGGTTGCAGGTGACGGTTATAGTATTAGTAGGGGCCATGGGGGGTAAAGGTGCAATTTCTTTTGAACAATGCCCCGGTTTAAAACTCAAATAATTCCCGGGTCATCCAAAGCCGATTTTTGTTCTTTTACCATTAATTTCTATTTTGGAAAGGCAAAAACCAGAGCTTATGGCAGAAATCTTACCTCGCACTATTTTTCTCGAACGACAACGTTCGGATACTTGGTGGATTGAGCCTGTTTTAGTCTTGTTGGGTTTAGGAGCATTCATTGTATATGCTACCTGGGCGGCCTTTCAGGGCGATCACTATTATACTGTCAGTTATTTGAGCCCTTTTTATTCACCCCTTATCTATGTGAAATCAGGGGTGGCGGGAAGCGCACCCCTGTGGCACTCCTTATTAGGTGAATGGCCATCCTGGTGGCCTTCTTATTTGCCGGCGTCCCCGGCATTTCTGATCCTGATGTTTCCCGGTTTATTCCGATTTACCTGCTATTACTATCGTGGGGCTTACTATAAGGCATTTGCAGCCACTCCTCCGGGTTGTGCGGTGGGAGCAGTACCTCAGAAAAATTATAAAGGTGAGACTTTCCTGTTAATATTTCAAAATCTACACCGCTACGCACTTTACGTCGCCATAATTTACCTGTTTATTTTGACCGCGGATGCTGTGGCCTCATTCATTTACGAAGGAACTTTAGGTTTTGGTGTAGGAACGCTGGTGTTACTGCTCAATCCGGTTTTTCTAGGGCTTTATACCCTGGGTTGCCACTCTTTGAGGCATTTGGTAGGAGGCAGGAAAGACTGTTTTTCCTGTGCTGGTTCCGGTCCTATTAACGGTGTATACCGGAAAGTCTCCTGGATGAATCGTCATCATAAATTATTTGCCTGGGTCAGTTTGATCTGGGTGGGCCTAAGTGATGCCTATGTGCGTCTGGTATCTATGGGGATCATAACGGACTGGAATACCTGGGGTATATGAGGGTAGTTGGAGGGTGTATAAAGACATAGCATGAATATATCGGAGTTAAAAACGTATGAACACGATGTGATAGTGGTTGGAGCCGGAGGGGCCGGATTACGTGCGGCTATCGAATGTTCAGCTCAGGGGATGAATACGGGCTTAGTTTGCAAGTCTCTTCTAGGTAAGGCCCATACGGTAATGGCAGAAGGGGGTATGGCTGCAGCCCTGGGAAATGTAGACCACCGGGACCATTGGAAAGTGCATTTCCGGGATACTATGCGTGGCGGTAAGTTCCTCAACGTGTGGCGCATGGCCGAGCTTCATGCTAAGCAGGCTCCGGAACGGGTTCGTGAACTGGAGGAATGGGGAGCGGTATTTGATCGCACCAAAGACGGCCTGATCAATCAAAGAAATTTCGGAGGCCATCGGTATCCCCGATTGGCTCACGTGGGCGACCGTACCGGGCTGGAAATGATCCGTACTCTGCAGGATTACGGTATCCATCAGGGGTTCGAAGTGTACATGGAATATTCAGCTTTGGACCTGTTGAAAGATGGAGATCGCATTGCCGGGTTGGTGGCTATGGTCCGGGATACCGGTGAATTTGTAGTCTTCAAGGCTAAGGCGGTGATATTCGCCACTGGCGGTGCCGGCAAAGCCTGGAAGGTGACCTCCAATAGCTGGGAGTATACCGGTGACGGATATGCCATGGCTTACCAGGCCGGAGCTGAGCTTATGGATCTGGAGTTCACCCAATTTCACCCCACAGGCATGGTGTGGCCGCCTTCAGTGGCCGGCATACTGGTGACGGAAGGTGTGCGGGGTGAAGGCGGCATCCTGGTGAATTCAGAAGGCATCCGATTTATGTTCGATAACATTCCTCAGCGGTTTGCTTCGGAGACCGCACCCAATGAGGAGGAAGCCAATCGCTGGCTGGCCGGAGATAAAAACGCCCGCAGACCCGCGGAACTGCTTACCCGTGATGTTGTAGCCAGAGCTATTCTCAAAGAAGTGAAAGAGGGCAGGGGGTCGCCTCACGGCGGAGCCTTCCTGGACATTGCCAATCGCCGCGAAGCTGAGTATATCAAGAGAAAACTCCCTTCCATGTACCACCAGTTTAAGGTATTGGCGGAGTTGGACATCACCAAGCAGCCTATGGAAGTAGGCCCTACCCTGCACTATTTTATGGGGGGCATACGGGTGAATGCCGACAGCCAAATGACCAACGTTCCTGGATTGTTTGCTTGTGGAGAATGCTCTGCCGGCATGCATGGTGCCAATCGGCTGGGCGGGAACTCACTTTCCGATCTATTGGTTTTTGGCAAGCTGGCGGGAACCGGGGCCACTGACTATTGTAGGTCGCTGGGTCAAGCTCCTCAGGTAGATGCCCAACAGGTTACTCAGATCATTCGATCCGCAACCGATATACTAAACCGGGAAAGCGGCGAGAATCCCTATTTGATCCATGATGATCTGCGGGAGACCATGCAAGACAAGGTGGGTATTGTACGCACCGATGAAGATCTTAAGCAAGGAATTGACCAGTTGGAGGTATTGAAACAGCGCTACCAAAAGGTAAAAGCGGAGGGTACCAGCCAATATAACCCCGGTTGGCATGAAGCCCTGAGTATGCGCAACCTGTTGATCACATCGGAAGCGGTAGCCAAAGCTGCGCTTTTGCGTACCGAAAGCCGGGGAGCCCATACCCGATTGGATCACGAAGGAGAAAGCGACCAATGGCTCCAGGTCAACGTGGTGATCAAGAAAGGGGCGGATGGTAGTATGGACGTGCAGAAGGTGCCAAGGCCACAGCCGCCTCAGGAATTGCAGCAGGTGGCTAATGCGGAATTGGAGGATCTAGAGACTGCAATTGCCGCAGAAGCTAAAACTTAATAAGGATGGCCAAGCTAAGAAATTTCAAAATATGGAGAGGGGATAGCGATTCCGGTGATTTGGTGAACTATCAAACGGAGATCGACGAAGGTATGGTGGTATTGGACGCCATACATCGTATACAGGTGGAAAGCGCCCAGGACATGGCAGTGCGCTGGAATTGTAAAGCCGGAAAATGCGGGTCTTGCAGTATTGAGATCAACGGTGTACCCAAACTGGCCTGTATGACACGCATGAACGACTACGGTGAGGAAGAGACCATAAGCTGCCGTCCTATGAAGTCATTCCCCGTGCTGAAGGATCTGGTTACCGATGTGTCCTGGAACTACCGGCAAAATCAACGTATAGAGCCCTTCAAGCCCCGACCCCGGGAGCAGGACGGCAACCACCGCATGATGCAGGAGGACGTGGACCGGGTTCAGGAATTCCGCAAGTGCATAGAGTGTTATTTGTGCCAGAATACCTGTCACGTGCTCCGTGATCATCAGAAAAACGATGAGTTTGTGGGCCCCCGTTTTATGATCAGGCTGGCTAGCCTGGAAATGCATCCCTTGGATACCGCCGACCGCATTCCTAAGATCCGGGAGGAATATGGCTCGGGCATGTGCAACATTACCAAATGTTGCACGGTAGTGTGCCCGGAACATATTGAAATCACCGACAACGGTATTATTCCCCTTAAAGAACGGGTGGTGGACCGCTACTACGATCCCATATTGTGGTTGAAACGGAAGCTGTTCGGGAAGAAAGATCAGAGCAAGTGATTTAGGGAGGGATATTTAGTAGCCATCTCTCAGTTTCTTTGCATCCTGAATTCGATGATTCTGCGTTCTGAGTTCAAAGCCTGGCTGTACACAAAGGAGCACCAAGATCGTTCATCTCCTTGGGATTCGCTTAGATACAGAGGTACACAAAGGCTATAAGAAAGTAAAACAAGGAAAGCTGTAAGGCAGAAGATGGAAGCGGATTAGTGCCAGTTCAATTATGCGGTTCAGAGTTGCTTGTGCATCTGAATTGAATAAGAGATTGCAACTGAAAATGAGTTTGAGATTACTATTCTTTAATCTTTTGCGAGATTTTCCTTATTTTAGTCTCCCGGCTCTATGTACCATAGAGAAGATCAAAAAAAAATTGTAACAGAATTATGAGAAGGATAACCTTATTTTCGATCGCTCTTTTGCTATCAACCGTTGCAGTAATGGCTCAACCAGGCTGGAATTGGGGCTCTGATGCGGAAACCGCCAAGGAAAGAAATGCCCTTTACAACGATTTCAGAAAGAATAAGGACTTCAAAAGTGCGGTGGAGCCTTTGGAATGGTTGTTGACCAATACACCCGACCTTAATAAAGCGATATACATTCACGGCACGCAGATCTACGATGCCTTACAAGCTGCTGAATCTGACGATGCCCAGAAAAGGGCCTATCAAAAGCGTTGTTTGGAACTATACGATGAGCGTATAAAGTACTTTAAAGAGGAAGCGTCGGTACTCAACCGCAAAGCCTACAAGGCCTATAAG
>JAOTYN010000559.1 GCA_029861825.1 Cyclobacteriaceae bacterium | reverse complement strand
TCTCAGCAGGAGTGCCCGTTTCTTCTTCAAATTCCGGCACATCTAACAGGGCTACGCCGGTTAACTGATCTCGATCTTCTGTAGTGAGGCCACTGTCCACCAGTCGCTCTCCTTCCACATCCAAGGGATCCAACTCTTGTTGGTTTACCTTAGTATCTGCTGCTTCAGAAGTCGTCTGTTCGCCCTCAAATTCGGGGACATCCAGCAGCGCCACGCCTGTCAGCTGCTTCTTTTCATTGGCCATAATGCCACTGTCTACCAATCGTTCCCCTTCTACGGCTATGGGATCGAGGTTTTGAGTTTCGTTCACTGCCAGTGTTTCCTCCTGGGGTGTGGATAACTCCGGTAATTGCTCATCATCAGAAGGTTGCAAGGCAATTAAAATATCCTCTTCCTGTCCCAATGAGGCGGCCGGAAGGCTTATTTCCTTGTCCTCAAATCCATCTTTTTTGGCCATTAAAATATATTCTTTTCCAGCAGGAACCGTGAGTGTTACATTTCCGTTCTCATCAGCGGTGGTTGTTTGAATTACTTCTCCATCGACCATTACATTCAATTTGGCATCTTCCAATGCCAACTGGCTCTCCAGATCAAGTATGGCGGTATTTATTGTAACCAGATCCTCATCGGTGTTGGCCAACTCCAAGTCCTGCTCTGTGGATAACTCATTTGTGGCTAATAACGGCTCAAGGTTATCCACATTCTCTTCCAAATTGCTGTTTATGGCGTTGTTTGCCAATACTTGGTGCAAATCTTCCGCTAAAATATCGACCTGATATATGTTATCTTTTCCTTGCCTGTTGGAGGAAATAAAGGCTTTGTCAGAATTAGGCAAAAAGCTGATGCCAAAATCATCGGCCGGTGTGTTTACCGGGTAACCCATATTTCTGACAATAGCTTGATCTTGCGAAATATCGACTTGATATAGATCCAGACCACCAAGCCCTCCATGTCCATTGGAGGCAAAGAACAGGTCATCACCTGTTACCTGAGGATACATCTCATTTCCTGGAGTGTTGATAACTTCACCTAGGTTAACTGGTTCGCTCCAACCAGTCTCTGTCTTATTAGACAGGTAAACATCTGTACCGCCGAAACCTCCGGGCATGTCAGATACAAAATACAAGCGCTGACCATCATCCGATAAAGAAGGGTGTCCAAATGAATACTCTTCGATATTCAAAGGGAAAGCTTCAATTTGGTCCCAATCCTGGATCTTCTCATTCCATGTAGCTGTATATAACTGCAAGTTGTTTACTCCTTCTTCCGTACTACCTAGTTCTCCGTCATAGTAGTTGCTACGGGTGAATATTATCCCGTTAAAATCATCAAAGAATGCAACCGGACCTTCATGGTACTTGCTATTCAACCTGTTACTAAAAGGTCTAGCTGAAGCTAAATCACCATCGGTGTAGTACAGATCCAAAAACGGGGTATCGTCCCAACGGAATTTCTTACCTTTCTTACTGCGGTTTGAGACAAACACGATCCCTTCCTTGAATACAGTAGGGCTGAAATCCGAAAACTCCTGATGGTTCGATTCCACCGAATTTACTCCATAATTAACACTGTCCTCATAAAAAATATCTAGCCTGTCAAGAGTAGCCAGGATAGCTTCGCTGCGATAATCTGATTTCGCAAACTCATACTGATCGATCACTTCTCTTGCCTGCTGGTATTTTCCAGTGCTAAGTAGGGTTTGTGCGTATTGAATTTGGTGAACCGCGGTGATTTCAGGGCTGTGGATAACCTCTGCATACCACTTTTCGGCGTTAATAGGATCGTTTATCTTTAAATATGACTCGGCCAGTCGCAGTCGAATGTGATCGTTTATTTTACCTTTATCCACAAGCTTTAAATAGAGCTTAATTGCAGTTTTATACTCAAAATTTTCAAAATATCGATCTGCTCGCTTCAACTTGCTATCAAACACACTAACAAAACCACCATTATTGCTATCCGTGTCCACGGCATTAACCACACCTCCAGCTGCCATGGTTATCCACAGGGCCAATAATATGGGCTGGACTATCTTCAATACACGTTCCATCTTAAAAATATCTTGGTGTTAACATTCGATGTCTGGGAGCTTTTAATCGATAATTGAGCATAAGTTCGTGAGAACCGCTATGCAGTCTTTTCAAATCGGTAGTGGTGGCAAAATCATAGGCATACCCAATTCTGAATTGCTCCGTCAAATTCAATTGGATTACTGCATCAAATGAATCAAAAGACCGGTACGAGACACCTACCCAAACCATTTCCTGGAATAGAAAATTCATATTAATATCTGCCTCCACTGGCGCTCCTTCCACCACCTTAATCAACAGGTTTGGTTTGAACTTCACTGACCGGCTCAAATCAAAAACATATCCGGTAGTAAGGAAATAATGACGTCGTTGCTTGGAGTCAATGTCAGTAGTTTCAATGTCGTCTAGTTTGTTTTGCACCAAATGTGGC
>JAOTYN010000558.1 GCA_029861825.1 Cyclobacteriaceae bacterium | reverse complement strand
CGAGAATAACACTGCGGGGGCCAGCGAGGTTGTAAAAGTTGCCCTAGAGATGCAGCAATTCATGAAAGCTACCAAGGTGGAACGTGAAAACAAAAAACAACATTATTTCGAGATGCGTGTAGGTATCCATTCCGGACCTGTTATTGCCGGGGTGGTGGGCATAAAAAAATTCCAATACGACATCTGGGGTGATACGGTCAATACCGCCGCTCGAATGGAAACCAGTGGTGAAGTAGGACAAGTCAATATTTCGCAGTCCACTTATGCCCTGCTGAAGGAGGAGCGGGGATTCATATTTGAAAGCAGAGGGAAAATTGCTGCTAAAAATAAAGGAGACTTGGAAATGTATTTTGCCCGATGGGATGATTAGTTATTACTCCAGTCCTTGAAAATCAAGGTAGATTTTTGTGTCCATCCCGGCGATTGCAGCAAGCAACTCCTCTGCAAGATAAACAACGTGGTCCGCCGAAGCCGGGTATAGCAATCGGGGGCTTCCCCGCTCATGGCCCTCGCACTATTTCCTCATTCCTCCCCACGCACCTCACACCCAAACTCAAACCTGTTCCTCCACACGCAAACCCACACTGACACGCACACTCAGTTCATTTAATCCCATACAAATAGCCAATTTCCATCAGTTTGTCTTTTCCATACGGTATGAAAGATGCCTTTGTTTTCAATTTTAGATCCGCTAGAATCCATGTATGAATAAGTATAGGAGCCATAGGTGTAACCTAGATCTCCAGATTCTGAAACATCAACAAAATCGGGTTCCCAAGTCAGGCTTGCCTCATTGCTTGCGGTACTTTGATTTTTAAAACGTTCAGCTATGGCTTTTTTACCGATCACCAAATTATTATTTCGCATGAGCACAGCATCCTCTGCGGCAAAGTGCAAAAACGCTTTTTGCAAGCCACTATCTGCTGCCATCTGGGTAAAGCTTTGTTCGGTATCTACAATTTCATCTTTCCATTTTTCTATCGAACTTTTGTCCGGGGTATTGCAGGAATAAGAAGCTGCAAATAAAAAAAGGGCGATTAAATATTTCATATTCATATTGTCGGTTGCCCTCCGAATATACGGAATTTCAATCGCTGCTTATTAAGAATAAAGCTGAGACGGCGGCTTACGAGCTTGTGGCCCATCATTGCGAAGCCATTGGTAATTGGGGAAGGACTCTAGCAATCCCCTGGCAGCTGGCACCGTCACTGGAAGGTTACTGCTGACCATTACTACAGGCCATATAAAGTGCGTAAGTCGAGTTACAAACTCTCGCCACTGAGTCCTGGATCAAAGTTAGGCACAAGTTGCAAACTTTAGCCAGATAAGATGCTTAGCCGGTCCATCATACCAACAATAGTCCAATCTTCCATTTATCCATTATTCCACCATTCCATTTGAGCGATGGTCCCCATCCCTTATCTTAGCAATGTGATCGAAGTGCAAAACCTTTCAAAATCATTTGATGCTTTCACCGCGGTAGATGATGCGTCCTTTTCCGTACCGGAAGGGGAGACCCTGGTTTTATTAGGCACTAGCGGCAGTGGTAAGACAACCACCCTGAAAATGCTTAACCGTTTGATCGAACCGGATCAGGGAACCATCCGCATAAATGGACAGGAGGTGAAAAGCCAACCTCCGGAGCAGCTAAGAAGACAGGTGGGTTATGTGATCCAGCACATAGGTTTATTTCCTCATTATACCGTGGCACAGAACATTGCCATTGTGCCTCAGCTGTTGGGCTGGTCGGCGGAGCAGATACAAGCCCGCACCGATGAACTAATGGCCTTACTCAAACTGCCCGATGAGCTTGAAGCACGTAAGCCGGAAGAACTGAGTGGGGGACAGCAACAACGGGTGGGCCTGGCACGGGCGTTGGCAGCCGATCCGCCGGTAATTCTATTGGACGAACCATTCGGAGCATTAGACCCAATCACGCGCAGTCAAATAGTGAATGAGTTTAAAGAACTGGAGGCTTTGAAATACAAGACCAAGGTAATGGTCACCCATGATGTGCATGAGGCCGTTTCCATGGGACACCAAATTGCACTAATGGATCAAGGCCGGATACAGCAGTTAGGCGCTCCGCAGGACCTGGTCTTCCGACCTCAAAATGATTTTGTTCGCCGTTTCTTTGCCGGGCAGCTTTTCCGGTTGGAGTTGGAGGTAGCCACTTTAGGGGACCTGTGGCCTTTTTTGAATGGTGTAAAAGGGGGTGAATTACAGGCATTGAGATTTGAGTCAACCGCCACCTTATGGCAGGTAATGCAAAAAGCCTCAGCCGCGACTGGTTCCGATCCTTTGATTGCCATCGCGGGAAAAGATTGGCGTGGTGATCAGAGCCAGCTAATGGTGGCCTTCCAGCGACTCAAAAACAAATGGAGCCGCTCATGAGATCACTGATCCAGTTCATACAAACCCATCTGGATGAAATAGGGGAGCAGACCCTGGAGCATCTCTGGCTGACCT
>JAOTYN010000140.1 GCA_029861825.1 Cyclobacteriaceae bacterium | reverse complement strand
TATACCGGAATTAGCGAATTGGGAGTCGCGTCTTGATGGGCTCATTCCGTTCACCACCAATTCTCCGGGACTGGTAGCTGAAGGCACAATGAATCCCCCCGGACACATGCAAAAACTAAAAACACCCCGGTTATCCTCCAGCTGATGACTGAGTTGATACGATGCGGCTGGCAGCAATCCTCTGGTAGTGCGACGATACTGTATAGAGTCGATTAAGACTTGAGGATGCTCTACTCTAACTCCTATAGCAAAGGGTTTCAACTGCAATTGCAGATCTTTTCCGTGCAATAATGAAAAGATATCCCGAGCGCTATGGCCGGTAGCCAGAATTACCGCTTTCCCTTCATAGCGCTGACCATTCTGATCTTTTACCCCAATAATACGGTCGTCCTGACGGATAAGGTCTTCCACACGGCTTTGGAAATGGATCTCACCCCCGGCTTGCAAAATAGTCTCTCTTAAAGCCTTCACTACCTTAGGTAATTTATTGGTGCCAATATGAGGGTGGTTATCCACCAATATGTCTTCAGGGGCACCATGTGAGGCCAGTATTTGCAACACCCGTTGGACATCTCCCCTTTTTTTGGAGCGGGTATAAAGTTTGCCATCGGAATATGTTCCTGCCCCTCCTTCCCCAAAGCAGTAGTTGGAGTCGGGATCTACCATATGTTGTCTATTAATGGCCGCGATATCACGTCGACGGGATCGCACATCCTTACCTCTCTCCACAACCACAGGCTTGAGGCCAAGCTCTATAAGCTTCAGTGCTGCAAAAAGACCTGCCGGCCCAGCCCCCACCAAAATTACCGGATCTTTTTTATCCACCGGATCCAGGTACAGACTGAATTCAGGAGCCGGCGGTATTTCACCGGAAGGATATAGCTCCAGCTCCAGGTGTACCCTTATTTGCTTACCACGGGCATCAATCGACCTTCTTTTAACACGAACGGCCACCCGGTCTAGCTCCCCAAACCCCGCTTTTCGTGCAGCCGCAGATTGCATTAACAAAGGATCGAGGGCTACTTCAGGGGGGAGCGTTATTTTAAGTTTTTTCATTAAGCGCCTGGTGCTAACGGGCTTCCAGCATAAAGCCAATGTTTATCCCAAACCGAAAAGGGATGCTGAGTTCATCGGTATCCAGTTCATCAAATATTCCCTCAAAGTCCTCCACTTCCGGATAATCCCGATTATAATCCCGGTATCCGATTCCCAAACCAATAAACGAATCAATAGTGATACCCGTGCCTCCGGCATCGCGCAAGAACCGGTATCCTAAAAGTAATGAATATTCGTAGCGTTTTTCATCAGCCCCAATCACCGATCTGTTCACAATGTTTAGGGAGTCCACTATATTGGCAAAATGATCAATGGTGCTAAACCTTAGCTCATGACCAAAGTAAAACATACCTAAGCGCCCATCTTCACTATAAAACTTCTGCCTCAATGCCAGGGAATAACCACGATCATAAATTTCATTGATGCGAACGTTGGCATCGCTGGTGAAGAAAGGGTCCCGGACAATGCTGTACTGCAGTTCGTACCCCAGCCGTTCCTGCATATAATATTCTACGGAAAAAGGGATACTGCCTACCGCCATGGATACGGGATTAGTCCCTATAATTATACCTCTAAACTCATTGACCTGTGGTCTAAAATAGCGGATCCTTTTCTTTTTAAACAGGTATTCCGGTTTTTCATAAGTCACACGGATGGTATCCGGCTCAGGAGTTGATTCTTCGATGATCCTGAATACCGGCTTATTATCCTCATAGTAGGTTTTATAGTAGCCCGCCAGACTGCCATCATTGTTGTACAAGCTCCAGATACCGGTCTTAATTCCGTTCTCTATGATCCCTTGCATTTTTAAGGCCCCATCTTTATAGTAGCCCTTATACTCACCGGTACCCTTTACAAACCTGGATTCCCCTTCCAAAATACCATCCTCATAGTAGTACAACCACTTGCCCTCATTGATGCCATTCTTGACCAGGCCGCTGACTTTTAAAGCCCCGCTTTCATAATATTCCTTGTAGAAGCCCTCACCATCATTGAACAGGCCTCTGCCTTTAATACTTCCGTCTTCATAGTACAAATGCCAATATCCGTCCTTTCGGCCAGATCGTTCCACACCCTGCGAGGTCACCGTTCCTTGTTCGTCGTAGTAAGTCCACTCCCCTTCGCCAAGTCCGTCCTTGTAGGTACCGACAGCCGAAGAGGTCCCGTTTGGATGGTAAAACTCCCACAAGCCTTGTTTTATGCCATTAACATACCCGCCCCTGGCTTGTAGCACTCCATTCTCGTAATAGTATTCCCAGGCTCCTTCGTTCTTATCGTTAATCTTTATCCCAGCCGCTTTTAGTTTACCGCTGTTGTAGAATTCCTTGAAGTCTCCTCTATCGCCGGAGTAGTAGATCTGCGACTTTATCTGACTATCCTCGAAAAAGGTATTCCAAATCTTGACTTTTGATCCATTGGAAAACTCCCCTCTGCTTTTCAATGCACCGGACTCGTAGTAATAATGCCACAAGCCGTCGCGTACCCCATGGTAAAGGCTGCCCTCCATACTGAGATTGCCATTCTCGAAATAATATTGCCAAGGACCATAATTGAGGTTATCCCGGATCTCCCCGGACATTTTCAAGCTGCCATTTTCAAAAAAATATTCCCAGTGGCCTACCGGTTGATTGTCTTCAAAGGTCCCTAATTCCTTTTTATGACCGTCGATATAGTAGGAGGTGTAAGGTCCATTGAGCAGCTGAGTGCCTTCCTTTAGGAAGTAAACCTCCTTTTTCTGCTTCAATTCCTGATCGTAATACGTTATTACTTTCTGGTCTTGAGCAAGGCCGACAGTTGCCAGCAGCAAAGTTGATATGATAACGAGTACAAACTTCAAACCCACCTAACATTTTACTGATCATGTGGACCAATTCAATTAACCCAAAATGTCATTGTTGATCATGGCTGAGAAACGGGAAAATTATCCGGTAACAATGAATTGTACTACATGATAATATTGTAAATTTGGATAATTTGCAGATAACAAAATAACAAAATGTCACCTAATACCTTACAAGGTGGTAGTTCCACAGCAAAATCCTCCAGAACTGACCTTTTCGAGTCTCCCGATTTTTATGGAATAGACGACTTGCTTACCGAAGAACACCTGTTAATTCGCAGCGCCATGCGCGATTTTGTCAAGCAGGAGATCACCCCATTTATTGAAGACTGGTGCCAAAAGGCATATTTCCCCTCTTCGATTGTCAAGAAATTTGGAGAAATGGGAGCATTTGGCCCTACCATTCCACAGGAGTATGGTGGAGGGGGGTTGGACTATATCTCCTACGGCCTCATCATGCAGGAAATCGAGCGTGGTGATTCCGGCATGCGCAGTACGGCTTCGGTACAGGGTTCGCTGGTGATGTACCCAATCCATGAATTTGGCAGTGAAGAGCAGAGGAAAAAATATCTTCCCAAGCTTGCCAGCGGTGAATACTTAGGCTGTTTCGGGCTTACCGAACCGGACCACGGGTCCAATCCGGGAGGGATGGTTACCAACTTTAAAGATGAAGGCGATCATTATTTGCTAAATGGTGCGAAGATGTGGATTTCGAATGCACCGGAAGCAGATATTGCGGTGGTATGGGCCAAGGACGAAAATGGGCGGATACACGGCTTGATTGTAGAGCGGGGCATGGAAGGATTTAGCACACCCGAAACTCACAATAAATGGTCCTTACGGGCTAGCTGCACGGGGGAATTGGTTTTCGACAATGTAAAGATCCCTAAGGAAAACCTACTTCCGGGCAAAAACGGGCTGGGCGCTCCATTAATGTGTCTAGACTCCGCCCGTTACGGAATTGCCTGGGGAGCCATTGGTGCTGCCATGGATTGTTACTTCAGCGCCAAGCAATATGCCATGGAACGCATCCAGTTCGACCGGCCCATCGCTTCATTTCAATTAGTACAAAAGAAGCTGGCCGAGATGTATACAGAGATCACCAAGGCACAACTGCTGAATTTGCGACTGGGCCAACTATTAAATGAACACAAGGCCCGCACTGCTCAAATTTCCATGGCCAAACGTAACAGTGTAGCTACCGCCTTGGAAATTGCCCGGGAGGCCCGCCAAATTCATGGCGGCATGGGTATAACAGGCGAGTATCCCATTATGCGTCATATGATGAATCTGGAGTCAGTGATCACCTACGAAGGGACTCACGATATCCACTTGCTGATACTAGGTAATGAAATAACCGGGATCCCTGCCTTCACCTAATCACGCGGACCTCGCAACAGGCCTTTTAGGGTTAGCACATATACCGGCTGAACAGGATCATTAGTGAAGACGGATATGGTTTTATGTTGATTTCCCAGTCTGTCGTGTGTGAAGAATACAGCCTTTATGGTAGTTGAATCACCGGGCTGAATGTTACTGCTGGCAAGAGAAACTCTAAGGCAGTTGCAACTGGGCTGGGCTTTTTTTACTACCAGTGTAGCCTGTCCCCTATTCCGGAGACTGTAACTGACCTCTACGGTGTCGCCCTGCTGCTTAATGCCGAAATCAAGTATAGCTTCTGGAAAAAATACCTTGGGTTGTTCGACGCCTGAAGACGGTGGAACATCAATCAAGGTAGCGGTCACTACTAAATCTTTACGGGGCTGATTTGATTCGTAGGTAAAAATTGCCACGTTTTCCCTGAAGTAACCCAGATCTTTCTTGGCCGCCACATCATAATGCACCCATAGTAATCCCCTGGCTCCAGGCTTCAATGTATAAGGTTCGAAGGTAATGGTAATATGGTCCGGACCTTCCATATGATCACTGAAAACCAATATATCCTTGCTGTCATTATAGGTCTCGAAACTCTGGGCATACAATCCTTTACTTGTAATATTGCCCAGATTCATAAACCGGTTTTTTAAACGCAGATCACCGATCACTAAAGGAAACTCCACTTCCAGTGATTTTGGCTTGGGTACCACGAATCCTTCTATGCTAAGACTAGAAGTGGCTTCAGATTGCTTGTAGTATACCACCAACGATTTGTTAAATGGTCCGGGTCTGTTGTGCGGGTCGAATTGAACGTCCACGAATCCTTGCGATCCCGCGGCAATGGGATCTTTACTCCAACTGGGCGAAGTGCATCCGCAGGAGGCTTCCACGCGATCAACCTGCAGGGGTTCCTCACTGCGGTTAGTGAAAGAGAACCGATGTTTGACCACACCCTCCGTTTCCAACACTTTTCCCAGTTGCAGCTGGGTACTTTCGAATTCTACCTTTATATGCTGCTTAATATTCTCCTGCCCTGTACACAGTAAGGGCATACCGATCAGGATTGCTATGCCCACCCAACCTTTAAGGCAGAAGAATAAGCTTCTCATCACTATTGTATACATGTCTATACATCTTTACACCACAATTATATTAAGAATTCCAGCCTCTAACAATAGCACCAAGTATGGCGGACCATTTTATCCTCAAGGGTTTAATTCTTTTAAAAAAATCGTTTCTTTGTAGTCATCAAAAAAACACAGTCAGATGGCCAGGATCTTAACAGGTATTCAAAGTAGCGGCAGACCTCATCTGGGAAACCTACTAGGGGCTATTCTTCCGGCAATTGGACTTTCAAAAGACGAGTCCAATGAATCTCTCTTTTTTATAGCGGATTTACATTCCCTTACTTCTATAAAAGACCCTGGAGTACGAGTAGAGAACACCAATGCTACCGCTGCCGCTTGGATCGCCTGCGGTTTTGATACGGAAAAGCACTTGTTATATCGGCAATCAAAGGTCCCACAGGTCTGCGAATTGACCTGGTATTTGAATTGCTTTACGCCTTTTCCCATGCTGGCAAACGCCACGTCATTCAAGGATAAATCCGAAAAGCTATCGGATATTAATGCCGGTTTGTTTACCTATCCGGTACTCATGGCGGCGGATATCATATTATATGATGCTGATATTGTTCCCGTGGGAAAAGATCAAAAGCAACATCTGGAAATGACCCGTGATATTGCTAGTACCTTCAACCGTCAATACGGCGATACTTTTGTTTTGCCCGAAGCCCAAATCGATGAAAATGTGATGACCGTCCCTGGTACCGACGGGCAAAAAATGAGCAAGTCATATGGGAACATCCTGGATGTTTTTGCAGATGAGAAACCTTTGAGAAAAGCAGTTATGTCGATCGTTACCGATAGCTTGCCTTTAGAAGCCCCTAAAGACCCGGACACTTGTAATGTATTCGCCCTTTACAAACTTTTGGCATCTTCAGAACAGATCGCCCAAATGCGAGATAACTATACGGGGGGTAATTATGGATATGGACATGCCAAGCAGGCGCTATTTGAGTTGATCTTAAGCACTTTTAAAAGTGAAAGGGCCATGTTCAATCAACTAATGGCCAATCCACAGGAAATTAATGATCGCCTGCGGTCCGGTGAGCAAAAAGCCTCAGACATTGCAGATTCCGTATTGTCACGAGTTCGCAAGAGACTAGGCTACAACTAGGATTACTGCTCTGGCTCCGATTTGACGTCTGACTCAGGCCACACTTGAAAGCGCTGATCAACTGCTACTTGAAGAATTAACCGGGGAGGGTTTGGCACTAACACGATGCGGCTGGGATGGTCGGGATACTCCTCCAGGATAACAGGAACACCCTCCTGCATAGTAACGTCATAGCCCTCAGTGCCATCCTCCTTAGTCCCTGTTGGAATATATTTTTGTGCCACATAGGCAATAGGTAGCAGTACGTCGGTTTCCGGGCAAAGCTCATCATGGATCTTCTGCAGGACTTTTTCAAGATCTTCACCATAATTTTCCACAAAATCATCCTCCATCTGATGAAGTTCCTCCTCCACACTGTCGTATTTCAGATCCTCATAGTCAATATCCTTTAGTTCATTTCTCTTCTGAACTATTTCCAAAAGGGCCTTATCCAACGATTCAATATTCATAAGCAATTTATTGAGGGTGCTTCTTTGACAAATTAATTTTATTTTTGCAAGAAGAAATATTTTTTCTAAAACAACAAAACCATGGAACAAGATTTTCTCCCATTAAAAGGGACAGATTACATTGAATTCTATGTTGGTAATGCCAAGCAATCGGCCCATTTTTACCAACATGCGTTTGGCTTTGAGCTAATAGCTTACCGCGGACCTGAAACCGGAGTACGCGACCGTGCTTCCTATGTATTACAGCAAAACAAAGTACGATTTGTACTCACTTCTTCACTGGTACCCGATTCGGACATCAGTCGACATGTGCTGCAACATGGAGACGGGGTAAAAGTATTGGCTCTGTGGGTAGATGATGCGGAAAAATCCTACTATGAAACTATGCGAAGAGGCGCAGAATCGATCTCCAAACCTGAGACCATCGAAGATGAACATGGCAAGGTGGTGATCTCTGCTATAAAGACTTACGGCGACACTGTCCATAAATTCATTGAGCGGTCCGACTACCATGGACCCTTCTTACCGGGGTTTATGCAGGTTGATTCCCTGCTTAAAACCAAACCTATCGGACTAAAATATATCGACCACTGTGTGGGCAATGTGGAGTTAGGCGATATGAACAAATGGGTAAACTTCTACGAAGAGGTGATGGGTTTTAAATTATTGATAACCTTTGACGATAAGGACATTTCCACGGAATATTCTGCCTTGATGTCCAAAGTGGTTTCTAATGGCAACGGGTATATTAAGTTTCCCATTAACGAGCCTGCGGAAGGAAAACGGAAATCTCAGATCGAAGAATACATCGATTTCTATCATGGAGCAGGCGTACAACATGTTGCGCTGGCTACCGACGATATCATTTATACCGTAGCTGAACTGCGGTCTCGGGGAGTAGATTTTTTGTATGTTCCGGACGTCTATTATAATGATCTACTGGATCGAGTTGGCCCCATCGAAGAAGACTTGCAGCCTCTAAAGGACCTAAATATTTTGGTGGACCGTGACGAGGAAGGATATCTTCTGCAGATATTTACCAAGCCTGTCCAGGATCGACCCACCGTCTTTTATGAAATAATCCAAAGAAAAGGGGCTAAATCGTTTGGCAAGGGCAATTTTAAAGCGTTATTTGAAGCAATTGAAAGAGAACAAGAAATTCGAGGTAACTTGTAGACCTTAGCTACCCTAAATTAATCCTCAATATTATGGACCACACAGTTGAGCAAAGGGTTTCCCTTTGGATGGAAAGCGATGCCATTGATCAGGAAACCAAAGATGAAATTCAGGCATTGAGCCGTGATGAATCGGCATTAACAGAGGCTTTTTATAAAGATCTGGAGTTTGGAACCGGGGGGCTTCGAGGAATTATGGGGGTTGGTTCAAACAGGATGAACAAATACACCGTGGGTCGAGCTACTCAGGGCCTTTGCAACTATCTCAAAAACTGTTACCCCGACAGGGGAATCCGGGTAGCCATTGCTTATGACAGCCGCAATAAGAGCGATTATTTTGCCCAGACTACCGCCAACGTATTTGCTGCTAATGATATCCAGGTGTTTCTATTCGATGCCTTGCGCCCTACTCCGGAACTGAGTTTTGCTATTCGTGAGCTGAACTGCCAGGGGGGTATTGTAATTACCGCTTCACATAATCCTAAGGAATATAATGGTTATAAGGCTTATTGGCATGATGGTGCTCAATTAATCCCGCCTCATGATAAGGGTGTAATAGAACAAGTCAATGCTATCACCGATTTTGGTGAAGTTAATTTTAATGGTCAGGAGCATTTGATCACACCCATAGGGTCCGAGATCGATCAAAAATATCTCAGTACCGTAGAGCGGCTGGTGGTTAATAAAGATGCCATTAACAGGCAGCGGGATCTGAGCATAGTATATAGTTCCATTCATGGTACGGGTATCACCATGGTTCCCCAGATCCTAAAGCGTATAGGCTTTGAGAACGTAGTGGTAGTTGAAGAGCAGTCCGAGCCGGATGGTGATTTCCCCACCGTGGTTTATCCAAATCCCGAAGAACAGGAAGCCATGAGCATGGCTCTGGACAAGGCAGACATGCTGGATGCAGACCTCATTATGGCCACCGACCCAGACACAGATCGCGTAGGTATCGGGGTAAAAAATCCGCAGGGCAAGTTTCAATTACTCAATGGAAACCAAACCGGCGTGTTGATCTTACATTACCTTATGGATCAGTGGAAAGCTCACGGAAAATTAGCC
>JAOTYN010000139.1 GCA_029861825.1 Cyclobacteriaceae bacterium | reverse complement strand
GTATTGGAGGTATTTTTGATCCAGATACCGTTTGAGAGAGGACCATTTCCTGCCCATTATCGGTTCGGGATATAAGATAGTTCAACTCTAAACCGGTTATCCAAAGCACCTAATCCTTGCTGGGCTGATTTGGAAAGTCTTACCAGGACATTGTTATTGTTACCGGTGTCCGGCAGTTTACCTACCACCCTGACAAAAACCGACAAATTGGTCATCTCATTGCGTACTTGCATTATGGTGCCAATAGGAGCCGATCGATGCAAAGCCAGGTATTTTTTGGTATCATCTTCTTCAAATACCGCGGCAATTCCTTTTTCCTTTATGGCTTTAACCGGTGTACTTGAAGGGGGTGGTAATTCTTCTGTCACAACCTCCACAGCAGGATTTGGAACCACATGCTCCTCTACCTCCAGCCGCTCTATAACCGCCGGGAGTACCTGTGATTCGGGTGGAGTGTTAATCCATAGGGTATCTCCAATAGACAGATCTGTACCTTCCAACTGGTTCCACTCCTTCATTTGATCTATAGTATGCCCATACTTTTGAGCAATACCATAAAGGGTTTCGGAAGCAGCGACTACATGGTGATGACCCTTTGCCTTCGGTAGAGTCGGTGGTTTTACAGGAGGCTGTCCCAGGGCTAACACCTGATTTATATCCAGGCTGTTATCAGAAAGGTTATTCCAGGCTCTTATCTGCTCAACCTCCACCCCGTATTTCTGGGCGATGGTATATAAAGTTTCACCCTGTTGTACTTGATGACTTAAGGATCTTCCCCAGGGAATCTTCAATATTGATCCCAAGGACAAGCCGCTGCCTTCAATTTCATTCTGTTGCTTAATCACCTCCACGGAAGTAAAATACCGTTTAGAAAGTCCGTATAGTGTTTCCTGGGCTTCCACCTGATGAAGCACCAACACCTTACCCTCCTTAAACTCTAATCCAAGGGAATCAAAGGTTGTTCCCCATACTGCTTCCACATTCAGTAGCAGCAGCCCAGTTAGCAACGCCAGATACTTAAAACTCATTCCCAAAGATGTTCCCTTTTCCACAAAAATAACAGCCATTGATCTAAAAAAGAAACTACCTGTGGAACGGCTCAAATTTGGTTTTATTTTATGTTTATAGGCGGTTTATGGTTATTTTTGAACAATGTCAAAACTACATTTGTGAGGGTAAACGCTTTATTTTTTCTTTTACTTTTCCTGCCTATGGTAGAGCCGGATCCCCTTCGAGCACAATCCGGTAGTGATACGATCATGGTAATGGAGATCCGGGATGTGATCGATCCCCGCATGAACCGTTATGTGGACCTGGCTTTAAAAGAAGCGCGCGAGATAGACGCCAAGTTGGTGATCATAGACATGGACACACCCGGTGGTGCCCTTAATGACGCGGACGATATCAGTACCGCACTACTGGAATACGAAAAACCCATATATGTATTCATAAATAAAGATGCTGCCTCCGCAGGAGCTTTGATTTCCATAGCCTGTGATAGTATCTATATGTCATCTGGAGCTCGAATAGGAGCTGCAACCGTGGTAACCGCCGATGGTACCGCTGCTCCCGATAAATATCAATCCTACATGAGGTCAATTATGCGGTCTACCGCTGAAGCTAATGGCAGAGATCCCAAAATTGCTGAGGCCATGGTAGATGAGAGCCTGGTGGTTCCCGGTGTCTCCGAAGAGGGCGACGTGGTCACCTTTTCAACCAGTGAAGCCATTACTCATGGATATTGTGAAGCCCAGGTGGACGGCATAGAAGATATTTTGGCTCGTCAGGATATTGAGGACTACCAGATCATTTACTACCAAAAAAGTTCCATAGAAAAAATAATTGCCTTTTTCCTCAATCCTTTTATCAGTGGATTACTGATCCTCATCATAGTGGGCGGCATCTACTTTGAGCTGCAAACCCCGGGAGTGGGATTTCCTATTCTCGCCGCTTTGGTCGCCGGCATACTGTATTTGGTACCCTACTACCTAAATGGTTTAGCGGAAAACTGGGAAATAATCATGTTTTTGGTAGGGGTCGGCTTGATCGCTTTGGAGGTATTTGTGATACCGGGGTTCGGTATAGCCGGCATTGCCGGGCTACTCCTAACTATTGGGGGGCTTTCATTGGTTATGATCAATAATGACTGGCTGGACTTTTCGCTTGTACCGCTTTCCAATATTGCTATCGCTTTTACCACCACCATCGTAGGTCTTATAGGCAGTCTTATCGTCATGTTTTTTGGGGGTGTACAGCTAACCAATAGTCGGGTATTTAGAAGAGTGGCCCTGCAAGATGTTCAGACCCGAGAGAAAGGCTATACCTCTAATTTCCAAACCCGCTCCTATATAGGCCAGCAGGGAGCTGCCTATACAGTGCTCCGCCCAAGTGGAAAGATTCTTATTGGGGAGGAGGTTTTGGATGCCTATACCCGTGGGGAGTTCATTGCCGAGGGTGAAGCTGTGGTGGTGATCGGTGAAGAAGGCACCTCTCTTAAAGTTAAAAAGGCCTGATTCCTATGAAAATTCTCGGCATCATTCCTGCTCGGTATGCCTCTAATAGATTTCCAGGAAAAGCGCTGGTGGATGTTGCCGGCAAAAGCATGGTGCAGCGTGTCTATCTCCAGGCCAGTAAAGCCCAAACCCTAAGCAAAGTAATAGTGGCCACTGACCATGAGGACATTTTTCAACATGTGACAGACTTCGGAGGATCGGTATGCATGACCGATTCCCGTCACCCCACTGGCACAGATCGTTGTTACGAGGCGCTTACTCAGCAATCCCAAGAATATGATTTTGTGGTAAATATCCAAGGTGATGAGCCCTTTATTAAACCACAACAGATTGAAGACTTAACTTCCCATTTAAATCCGGACATCGAGCTGGCCACCTTAGTTAAGGCAATCGATGACCCTCAACATTTGTCCAATCCCAATCTGGTAAAAGTAGTGGTGAATGCATCAGGTCAGGCAGTCTACTTCAGCCGCACACCTATTCCCTATACCCGAAATGAACCGATGGATCGATGGCTGGATCACCAGAAATACTACGGTCATATTGGCATCTATGCTTACCGTCGTGACATACTGCAGGAAGTTACCTCCTTGAAGATGGCACCTTGGGAACGGTCTGAAGGGTTAGAGCAGCTTCGATGGTTGTATCATGGATATACCATATCAGTATTCCAGACCGCTTACGAAAGTATGGGCATTGACACTCCTGAAGACCTGGTGCAGGCGTTACGATCTCACACCTAAAACAGCATTTCGGCAATTTTTCTAACGGGCTCGGCTTTACCCATGGAATAAAAATGTAAACAGGGTACACCGAATTCTATTAGTTCTTTAGACTGTTTAACCGCCCATTCCACTCCAACCTCAACAACCTGGGCGTTGTTCTGGCATTTCTCGATTTCGTCACTTAACTCCTCCGGAATATCGATGTGAAATATACGGGGCAATATGGTATTCTGTCTTATGGTTGTGATGGGCTTCAATCCCGGTATTATGGGGATTTCAATACCTTCGGCCCGGCATTTTTCTACAAATTCAAAATAGCGCTGGTTATCGTAGAACATCTGGGTTACGATATAATCCGCACCCATTTCTGCTTTCTTTTTCAAGTAACTCAGATCAAACTTAAGATTAGGGGCCTCAAAGTGTTTTTCGGGATATCCTGCCACTCCGATACAGAAGTCCGTATGGCTGGCATTTTGCAGGTCTTCATCTAGGTAAAGGCCCTGGTTCATATTCACCACCTGGTCCAGCAACTCAATAGCATAATTATGTCCACTTTTCTCTGGTATAAAAGCCCCTTCGGTTTTGATGGCATCACCCCGAATTACCAAAACATTGTCAATGTCCAGAAAATTAAGGTCAATCAAGGCATTTTCGGTTTCCTCTTTGGTAAATCCCCCACAAATAATATGGGGTACGGGGTCCACATTATACTTATTCTTGATGGCCGAACATATACCTACGGTTCCCGGACGTTTTTTGATAGAACGCTTCTCCAACAGTCCATTCCCGCGGTCCTTGTACACATATTCTTCTCGGTGATAGGTGACATCTACAAACGGCGGATTAAACTCCATCAACGGATCCAAATGATCAAAGAGGCTTTGAATACCTTGCCCTTTTAGGGGCGGGAGTATTTCTATACTAAATAAAGTACTCTTAGCATTTTTCAAATGTTCAGTAATCTTCATATTTATGAACCTTAAATATCGTAATTCAGATTAGGTCCTAACCAGCGTTCGGCTTCCTGGACGGTAATATTTTTTCTTTGTGCATAGTCTTCAACCTGGTCTTTGGCAATTTTGCCTAACCCGAAATATTTACTCTGAGGGTGTCCGAAATAATAACCGCTCACTGCTGCTGCAGGATACATGGCAAAGGATTCCGTCAATTCGACGCCAATGGACTCGGTTACGCCCAATAGGTCAAATAAAAATCTCTTTTCTGTATGATCAGGACAGGCAGGATAACCCGGTGCCGGTCTGATCCCTTGATATTTTTCACGTATCAAACCCTCATGGTTAAATTCTTCATGGGGTGCATAGCCCCAAATTTCTTTACGGACTTTGAAATGCAGGTATTCGGCCAGGGCCTCAGCCAATCGATCGGCCAGGGCTTTTACCATGATACTACTGTAGTCATCATGACTATCTGTGAATTTCTGTACTAACTCTTCCAACCCTAACCCAGCGGTCACTGTGAAGAAACCCAAAAAGTCATTTTGGCCTTCTTCAGTTATAAAATCTGCCAGGGAAATGTTGGGGATGCCCGATCCCTTTTTACCTTGTTGTCTTAAGAAATGAACGGTTCCCAAAGCGTCTTTGCGGCTTTCATCCCGGTAGATACGGACGTCATCGCCAAACCGATTGGCCGGATAAAGTCCCACCACTGCCCGGGCCCTCAAGGATTTATTTTTTATAATTTGGTCCAACAGATTCTGGGCATCCTGATACAAGCGAGTGGCTTCTATACCGACCACTTCGTCTTCCAAAATTTTTGGGTACTTCCCTTTTAACATCCAGGTCTGAAAAAAGGGAGTCCAATCGATATAGGACCGGATCTCCTCAAGGTTCAGCTCCTTAAAAACCTTATTCCCGATGAATCGCGGGTGGTGATGGCTGTTCACTTTTGGGTCCAGCTTTAAGCTGTTGGCACGGGCTGCTGGCAATCCCAGATATGATTTTAGTTTTTTCCTCTGCTTATACGCCTGGCGAACTTCATGGTATTCCTGCTTCATCTTTACCTGAAATTCCTCTGATTCCGAACCTTTCAAAGCACTGACCGTAGGAACACTCCTACTGGCATCCAGAACATGAATTACAGGACCGTTGTAAACCGGATCGATCTTTACCGCTGTGTGCAGTTTGCTGGTGGTAGCCCCTCCGATCATCAAGGGTATCTGCATATCCATACGCTCCATTTCCTTGGCCACATGGATCATTTCATCCAAAGAAGGGGTGATCAATCCACTTAAGCCGATGATATCCGCCTGATGCTCCTGAGCGCTTTGCAGGATATTATCGGCCGCTACCATTACTCCCAAATCGATGATCTCAAAACCGTTACAGGCAAGCACCACCCCTACTATATTTTTCCCAATATCGTGTACGTCGCCTTTGACGGTGGCCATTAATATTTTAAGAGAACTTTCCTTTTTGTTTTGCTTTCGCTCCTGCTCCATAAAAGGCTCCAGGTATGCTACCGCCATTTTCATGACCCGGGCACTCTTGACCACCTGGGGTAGAAACATCTTTCCTGAGCCAAAAAGGTCGCCCACTAAGTTCATTCCTTCCATTAACGGGCCTTCAATAACCGCTAATGGTTGTTTATATTGTTCCAAGGCCTCCACGGTATCTTCTATCACATGATCCACCACCCCTTTCACCAATGCATGGCTCAGTCGCTCCTCCACAGTTCCCAATCGCCACTTTTGCAGCTCCGCTTCTTTTACCGGCTCATTTATCAGGGATTCAGCGAGCTCCAACAAGCGTTCGGTGGAATCGTCCCGACGATCAAGTAGCACATCTTCCACCCGCTCCAGTAAGTCGGGGGGTATATCATCGTATACTTCCAGCATGGTGGGGTTTACAATCCCCATATTCATCCCGTGTTTGATGGCGTGATACAAAAAAGCCGAGTGCATGGCTTCCCGCACTTTATTGTTACCACGGAATGAGAATGAAACATTACTTACACCTCCACTAACTTGTACACCAGGCAGATTCTCTTTGATCCATTTGGTGGCTTCAAAGTAGTCCAATGCATTTCTGCGGTGCTCTTTGATACCTGTGGCTACCGGAAATATGTTGGGATCGAAAATAATATCCTGCGGTGGAAATTTAACCTTATCCACCAACAAGCGATAGGACCTCTGGCAAATCTCTACGCGCCTTTCAAAATTATCGGCCTGTCCTTTTTCATCAAAGGCCATTACCACCACAGCAGCTCCGTAGGCCTTTACCATCCCGGCCTGACGTAAAAATTCATGCTCACCTTCCTTCAGGCTTATAGAATTCACTACACCTTTTCCTTGTATGCATTTCAGACCTGCCTCTATGATATCCCATTTTGAAGAGTCTATCATAATGGGTATTCTGGAAATTTCCGGTTCTGAAGCCACCAAATTTAAGAAGATAACCATCGCTTGCTTACCATCGATCATGGCCTCGTCCATATTGACATCTAAAATCTGGGCTCCGCCTCTTACTTGATCAAGAGCCACAGACAAAGCCTCTTCGTACTTTTCTTCTTTGATCATTCGCAGGAATCGCCGTGATCCGGTTACATTGGTACGCTCCCCGATATTAACAAAATTAGTCTCTGGTGTTACTACCAGGGGCTCCAGTCCGCTAAGCTTTAAATAGGATGTGGTCGACATAGGATATTATACAATAACCGGTACTTTTCTAACAGGATAATTTTGTGCTAAAGCCGCCAACTCTTTTATGTGTTCCGGAGTGGTGCCGCAGCAACCGCCAATGATATTAACCAACCCTTCTTCCAAAAACTCCCCCACCAGTTGCGCCATCTCTTCAGGTGGTTGATCGTAGGCACCAAATTCATTGGGCAATCCTGCATTGGGATGGACGCTAACATAAAACGGGGCATTTTGCGATAATATCTGTAAGTAAGGCCTTAATTGAGCCGCGCCCAGGGCACAGTTGAGTCCAATGCTGATCAACGGGGCATGAGATACGGAGATCAGGAAAGCTTCCGTTGTTTGCCCCGATAAGGTACGCCCGCTGGCATCGGTAATGGTGCCTGAAACCATGATGGGAAGATCCCTGGCAGCCTGGCATTGATTGATGGCGAACAAGGCGGCCTTGGCATTTAAGGTATCAAAAATGGTTTCTAATAAAAGAATATCCACACCTCCGCTGACCAGGGCTAGCGTTTGCTCCTCATAAGCCTCCACCAGTTCATCAAAATCCACACCCCTACTACCTGGATTATTGACATCAGGTGAGATAGAAGCGGTACGATTGGTAGGTCCCAAAGACCCCGCCACAAAACGGGGCTTTTGGCTATTTTTCGCAGTGTATTGGTCTGCTACTTCCCTGGCCAAAGAAGCTGCGGTCTTATTTATTTCACTTACAAATCCCTCCAAATGGTAATCTGCTTGCGAAATTCGGGTACTGTTAAAAGTGTTGGTCTCGATAATATCCGCCCCGGCCTCTAAAAACTGACCGTGAATTTCCTTTATAAGGTCGGGTTTGGTGATGGATAATAGGTCATTGTTACCCAGCAGATCGTGAGGGTGATCCTTAAACTGGGTTCCCCGGTAATCGGACTCCAGTAGTTTATAATTCTGGATCATGGTACCCATGGCACCATCCAAAACCAGGATCCTTTCTTCGAGCAGTTGTCTAAATTTACCTTTCATGGCATTATTATATAAACTTATCCAGAAAGGCTTTGAGATTGATAACTCATCTCCTCCGCTAGGGGCGGATGGGAATTAGCACCACTTCCTCAGGCAGGACTGGTTGCTAAGACTTCACAGGGCCCATTCCCTCAGTCTTTCTTGATAAGTGGCCTTAAGTTACTATAAATTTTTAAAAAACTTCAAAAAAGGGCTTAACCTCAAATATTTAGATCTAGAAGAGTTGGGATTGCATAATGTCCTCCAGAGTCACTTTGAAAAATTCTTCATGAACATTAAAATCCGGCAAACCATTGGGCTCCTTATCCACATAACTGCCGTTTTCCAACATTATATAGGAATTAACGGTGTCCCTTAAGCTGTAGTCCAGGATATTAATGGCTTCCTGTTTCAGTTGCTCATCAGCAATTAGAAAAAGTGATTCCAGTCGACGGTCAAAACTTCTCACCATAATGTCCGCACTACCGCCGTAAACCTTAGGATCCCCATTATTGTGGAAATAATAGATCCGGCTGTGTTCCAAAAAATCCCCTACAATTGAGTGTACTTCTACGTTGTCACTTAATCCGGTCCTTCCAGGCCTTAAACAACAGATCCCTCTAACAATTAATTTTATGGTTACCCCTTGTTGTGAAGCTTCATAAAGAGCATCAATAGATTCTCGATCTTGCAGGGAATTGATCTTGATCACAATACCACTGGGTAATCCGGCCTGAGCATTCTCCGCTTCCTGGTGGATAAGTTCTATCAAGTTGGGCCTCATATCGCGGGGAGCAGTTATGAGCCTTTGAAACACCTGCGGACTGGAATGACCGGTGATTACATTGAAAAACTCCGATATATCTTGAGCATAGACTTCATTGGCGCTCATTATGCCAATGTCTGAATAGATCTTAGAAGTATCTTCATTGTAGTTACCGCTTGACATATGCACGTAACTGGTCACATTTTTATTTTCTTTTCTTACGATCAGCAGCAGTTTGGTATGGGTCTTGTACCGGCTAATTCCGTAAATCACGAAGCAACCGGCCTGCTGAAGTCTCTGAGCTTGACGCATATTGTTTTCCTCATCAAACCGGGCTTTCACCTCGAACAAAACTGACACGTGCTTTCCGTTTTCAGCGGCTTTGTGCAGTGCGTCAATTATTCGCGAATCTTTAGCCACCCTGTAAATGGTTAGCTTGATCAGTAATACATCAGGGTCTTCCGCGGACTTTTCAATTAAATGGACCAACGGTTCGATATCATTGTAGGGATGATGAAGCAGAACGTCCTTTTTCTTTAGCACCTCAAAGATATCGCTGGCTCCTAATTCGGGATAGCTCAAGGGTTTTACGGTAGGGCGAGGAGCCGGAATTTTATCTATAAAT
>JAOTYN010000138.1 GCA_029861825.1 Cyclobacteriaceae bacterium | reverse complement strand
CGTCTATAGTGTATCTTTGGACAACCAAATGGACAAATGGCTGCGTGCCATTAAGAAGGATGAGCTGAACTGGTATCATGTAAGCGATCTGAAGGGTTGGAAAAGTCAGGGTGCCACTCCTTATGGGGTAAGGAGTATTCCCGCCACTTACCTGATAGATCCCCAAGGAAAAATAATCGCTAAGAACTTGCGCGGAGCCAAGTTGACGGAGTTTTTAGAGCAAACCCTTAACAGGGGTCTTTTAGAAGAATGAATAAAAAAAAGTACAGGATCCTGGTAGTTGATGATGATAAGGATATACTCGAGTTGTTGAGGTACAATATCGAGAAAGAAGGGTATCGTCTCAAGACCTGCAAGGATGGTCTGACGGCAGTGGAACTGGCTAAAGATTTTATGCCACATTTAGTATTGCTGGATATCATGATGCCCTTGCAGGACGGGGTAGAGACCTGCAGGCAACTAAGAGAACTTCCGGAGCTGGCAGATACCCACATTATTTTTCTCACCGCCCGGGCAGAAGAGTATTCCGAAATAGCAGCTTTTGACGTTGGTGCAGACGATTATATCACCAAACCAATAAAACTCAGGGCATTGATGAGTCGCATAAAAGCAGTCTACAAAAAGACCAGCAAGGAGAAGAAAGTCCCGGATGTGGTAGAGATCAATGATTTGGTAATTGATAAAAACAGCTATGTGGTGCGCCGGAATAATAAAGAAATCCCCCTACCCAAGAAGGAATTTGAATTGTTGTATTTTCTCGCCCTGAATCCCAATAGAGTATTTGGGCGGGATGAGCTGTTACATCAGATCTGGGGGGCAGATGTATATGTCCTGGCGCGTACGGTAGATGTTCATATCAGAAAAGTCCGGGAGAAGATCGGAGATCATTATATCAGCACTGTCAAAGGCGTGGGTTATAAATTCGATCAACCCTAGTGGCCCTCCAGCATGAAAACCAATTCCCGCATTCTGTCCTTGTGCATAGCCGTACTGGTTACCCTGATCACCGTGATCCTGCTGCGTTGGATATTGGTTATTGAAGCTCCTTGGATCAAGGTAGTAAGCATCACCTTTACATGTACTTTTATTGTTTCCCTGGTTCTACTGGAACTACTCCTATTTAATGAAATACGAAAGATCACCTCATTGTTAAACCAGTCAACTTCCCAAAGTACGGAGTCAGCACCTCCTTTGCCGGGACATAAAATGGAGGATTTTGAACAAGCTTTGAAGTCCTATTCGGAGCTTAAACAGCTTGAGATTGATCAACTAAAAAGCATGGCTGCCTATCGTCGGGAATTCTTAGCAGATATCAGTCATGAACTCAAGACTCCTATTTTTGCCGCACAAGGCTTTGTACATACCTTGCTGGACGGAGCAATTAATGATGATAACGTCAAGATGCGTTTTCTTAAAAAAGCGGCAAAAAGTTTGGATGGCCTGGATGCACTGGTGCAAGACCTATTGGTACTATCAAAGCTTGAAACAGGTCAAATCACCATGGACATTCAGAATTTCAATATGTTCGAACTGACTTTGGAGGTTTTTGAGCAACTGGAGAACAAAGCGGCTAAAAAAGACATTAAATTGGCACTAGGCAGTGGTGCCTACAAGAATATCATAGTTAGAGGCGATAGACACCGCATCTCTCAAGTAGTGCGTAACCTAGTGCTAAATGGTATTTACTACACTGACGAGAACGGACGGGTTACGGTTGACTTTGAGGTTAAATCAGATAAAGTGGTAGTCCATGTCACAGACAATGGCAAGGGCATTCCTACTGAACATTTAGATAGGATATTCCAGCGATTTTATCGGGTGGAAAAAAGTCGGGGCAGATCCCATAACCGAGGTGGGACGGGCTTGGGCCTGGCCATCGTGAAGCACATCCTGGAGCAGCACCAAAGTCAGATCAAGGTGAAGAGTAACATTAATAAAGGATCGGATTTCTATTTTGAACTACCAAAAGGCAAACTTATAAATTGAAAGCAAGATTTAAGGATTACATCCTTTTTGAAGATGAACATTTCCTGGTCATCAATAAGCCATCGGGCCTTTCGACCCTGTCGGATCGCAAGCAGCCGGATAGTGTGTTAGACTGGTCGCGGCATTATTGGCCTCATTGTCAGGTTTGCCATCGATTAGATAAGGAAACCAGTGGGGCACTAGTGCTGGCCAAAGATCCCAGCGCCTATCGGCATTTATCACTTCAATTCCAGAATCGAACGGTTCATAAGGAATATCACGCGGTGGTGGAAGGCAGGCATAATTTCCAGGACCGCAAGGTGGAGCTGGACCTTGCCATGGGTCGTAGGGGAATGGTGCGTGTAGCTTCACCGGGCAAGCCTTCACAAACGGTATTTAATACCTTGGATATCTATAAAGCCCATTCGTTGATCAGCTGTACGCCGATTACCGGCCGAACCCATCAAATTAGAGTGCACTTATCGCATTTGGGTGCTCCTATTGTGGGAGATGAAAATTATGGGGGCCGGCCATTTTATTTATCACAGATAAAACATCGTTATAACCTGAAAAAATATACTGAAGAAAGACCGCTGATGTCACGATTGGCCTTGCATGCTATAAATTTTCGATTTCAGCTCTTAAACGGCGATTATCAGCAAATTGAAGCCGCCTATCCCAAAGATTTCAGGGTACTTATTCTACAGCTGGACAAGAATAGACTGGCGGCCAGCATTTAACGGCCTAACTCCTTGCCAAAAACTGTTCGAAAACAATGGGATTACTATTGCATTTCCAATAATAAGCTTCTATCTTTGTGACCCTTTTTGGAGGGATTTTAAGAAGAAAATTATTAGCAGTGAATACGATAAGTTACAAGACACAATCGGCAAATAAGGCCACCGTGGATAAGCAGTGGGTGGTAATTGACGCGGAAGATCAAGTATTGGGTCGGTTGTCAAGTGAAGTAGCCAAATTGATCAGAGGCAAACACAAGCCTAACTTTACCCCGCATGTAGACTGCGGTGATAATGTTATCGTGATCAATTCTGACAAGATAAAATTGACAGGCAACAAATGGGACAATAAAGAGTACGTTCGACATTCGGGATATCCTGGCGGTCAGAAGAAAAGAACCCCCAGGCAGCTGATGGCAAAGTCTTCCACCCTTATAGTGGAGAGGGCCGTTAGGGGAATGCTTCCCAAAAGCCGGTTGGGCCGAGCGCTATTTGGTAATTTATATATTTACGAGGGAACTGAGCATCCTCATGAGGCTCAAAAACCTAAAGAGATAAAATTATAGGTAATTAATGGAATTGATTAACACCATAGGACGAAGAAAAACCTCAGTTGCCCGCATATATGTAAAATCGGGCAAAGGTAAGATCAAAGTCAACGACAGGGACATGGCCGACTATTTCCCTTCTCCAATTTTACAGACTATCGTGTGCCAGCCTTTGGAAGTAACTGAGGCCAGGGATAAATTCGACATACAAGTTAACGTGGGAGGCGGCGGCTCCAAGGGCCAGGCGGAAGCTATCCGGTTAGCCATAGCTCGTGCTTTATGTGAAGTCGATAGCGAACATCGTCCTGCTTTAAAGAAAGAAGGATTTCTCACTCGAGACCCTCGAATGGTGGAAAGAAAAAAATACGGTAAAAGGAAAGCGCGAAGAGCCTTCCAGTTCAGTAAACGATAAGAATTGATTCAAAGCAGATTTTTGAATGGCAAAATTAGAATATAAAGATCTTTTGGAAGCAGGCGTACATTTCGGACACCTGACCCGTAAATGGGATCCCCGTATGTCTCCTTATATCTTCATGGAGCGTAACGGTATCCATGTGATTGACTTGAACAAGACCTTGGTTGCTTTGGACGAAGCTTCCAACGCGCTCCGACAAGTGGTACGTACGGGACGGAAAATACTGTTCGTAGCGACTAAAAAGCAAGCCAAAAATATAGTTTCAGAAGAAGCGCAACGGCTAAATATGCCTTACGTAACCGAAAGATGGCTGGGAGGTATGCTTACTAATTTCGCCACCATTCGGCGATCGCTTAAGAAAATGTCCGGAATGGAAAAAAAGATGAAGGACGAAAGCTTCAAAAATTTGGCGAAGCGGGAGCGACTAATGGTAGGACGCGAAAAGCAGAAACTGGAGAAAGTACTGGGAGGTATTGCCGACCTTACTCGTTTGCCAGCTGCGCTTTTTGTGGTGGACATCAAAAAAGAGCATATCGCGGTTAAGGAAGCTCAAAAGCTGAACATCCCGGTATTTGCTATTGTTGATACCAATTCCAATCCTGAATTAGTGGATTTCCCCATTCCAGGTAATGACGATGCCTTCAAGAGCATTTCAATTATTTCCATAGCCATTGGGTCGGCTATCGAGCAAGGACTGAACGAGCGACGCAGAGACAAGGAGGATGCCCGATTAAAGCAAGAAGAAGAGAACAAGAAGAAAATGGATGAAGTACAGGCTGCCAAAGAGGCTGCCACCGCTCAGGAAGCTGAAAAAGTGAACCAAGACACCAAATAAGGGTAAAGAAATATCACGCTTAATTTGAAACATCGGGTCCTTCGGAATTCGGTGTTTCATTTTTTAAAAACTATTTAAATTATAAATCAAATGAGTATTACAGCACAAGAAGTAAACAAGCTAAGGAAAATGACCGGTGCTGGTATGATGGATTGCAAGAAAGCACTCACCGAGGCCAACGGCGATTTTGAAGCGGCAATCGATTTGCTGAGAAAGAAAGGACAAAAAGTGTCCGCTTCCAGAGCCGATCGTCAAACTTCCGAAGGTTCGGTATTTGTAAGTACCAACGCAGACGGTTCGGAAGGTGTATTGATAGCGCTTAATTGCGAAACGGATTTCGTAGCTAAGAACGAAGAGTTTCAAGCACTGGGTAAGCAGATTCTGGAAACCGCTGTACAAGAAAAGCCTGACAATAGAGAGGCCCTTCTGAGTTTGTCAGCCGGTGACATCACTTTGGGTGAAAAAGTTGTAGAGCTGATAGGCAAGATTGGCGAAAAGGTCGAAGTTAGCGCCTATGAACGACTGAGTGCGGAATCCGTAGTAGCCTACATTCACTCCGGAAGTAAACTTGGGGTGCTGGTAGGTCTGGACGGAGGTAATGGCTCTGAGGTGGGACTAGCAGGCAAAGATGTCGCCATGCAGATTGCCGCCATGAACCCGGTGGCCGTGGATAAAGATCAGGTGGATAGCAGTATAGTAGAAAGGGAAATGGCCATAGGCCGTGAACAAGCTATAGCTGAAGGGAAGCCTGAAAATATCGTAGACAAGATAGCCGAGGGTAAACTGAACAAATTCTATAAAGAGAATACCCTATTGAACCAATCTTTTGTTAAGGACAATTCCCTAACTATTTCCAAATATTTGGATAGCGTGAAGCAGGGATTGACTGTACGGAATTTTCGTCGGGTAGCTATCGGAGGATAAAGGATAAAAATTGATACATCAACTTAGAACCCTGGCAATGCCAGGGTTTTTTTGTTGAAACGGTAAATTCTGCTCAGTGGTATCAATTCCTGATACTCCTGCAGCTTATCTTGCCAGAAAATATTATTCTCAGATCTGAAGAAATCAGCACGGGGCAGATTATGCCCTAGCTTCTAAGGGGAGGGGATGGGGGAATCCCCCATGGTGTCGGAATCATAGGTGCTATTTGTGACGGGCAGTGTTGGGAATTATGACTCTACGTTGGCAATACATTTTAGTTCTATGGCAATCGCCGAGGGCAGCGCTGTAATACCCACAGTAGTGCGACAGGGAGGATTTTCAGGAAAGTAACTGGCATAGATGCGATTGTAAGTGGGGAAATCGTTTTTCATATCCGTAAGAAATACAGTCACATCCACTAGCTGCTCCCAGCTGGCACCGCATTGTTCCAGAATTTGTCTGACATTTTTAAAGACGGCATGACATTGCTGTTCGATGTCATAGCTGGCCACTTCGCCCTGATGATCATAGGTATTGCCTGGAACTATATTGGTCTTGGGATCGCGAGGCCCCACACCTGAAAGAAACAGTAAATCCCCTACTTTGCGGGCATGTGGATATTGCCCCATTGGCTTCGGAGCGTCCTGGGCGTGAAAGGACTCTTGATTTTCGCTCATAATTTTTTTTCTAATATTATGCGGTAATCCGCCGGTTGGATTTTAGGAATAACTTCCCTTATATAAAAGTCATTGTCTAAGGCAAAGTGAAGCATGGCCCGGTTGCGATTACGGGTCTTGAACCAAATGCGCTCAAATCCATGACTTCGAGCCCATGCTTCTTGTTGTACCGCCAGTTCCCGGGCCAGTCCTTTTCGACGGTAGTCCGGAAGTACACCACCCATCCAACTGTAAAAACTTTTGGGGTCACCCCGTTGATACCCGGCTTTAAATCCCACGGCTTGAGTGTCGGAATAAGCAGTTAGCACCAAGGATGGTGATGTCAGCCTTTTCTGATACTCCTGTAGATCATAGGCATTATTGCCAAATTCAGGGATGGCTGCTGCTACTTCAAATGCCTCCAAGGGTCCGGATTCCTTGATGATATACTGCAGGTCAAGCATTCATCAGGTCTTCAATCTCCTCGGCTTCTAGAGGAATGTTGGCCATTAAATCGTCAAGCCCATTTTCCCGGATCACTACATTGTTTTCGATGCGTATCCCTAGGTTTTCTTCGGGGATATAAATGCCAGGTTCTACCGTAAATACCATACCCGGCTCGAACTTGCGATAGATATTGGCCACGTCGTGAACATTGAGCCCCAGGTGATGGGAGGTACCATGCATAAAGAATTTTTTATAGGCCGGAATTTCGGGATCCTGATTTTTGATGTCCTCCGTCTTCAGAAGTCCAAGATCCACTAATTCACCCTCCATGATCTCACCTACTTGCTGGTGGTATTCAGGGATGCTGTTTCCGGGAGTTAATAGCTTCATGGCTTGCCGCATGACCCTTAGTACCGCATTGTAAACAGCCTTTTGCCGATCTGTATAACGACCGTTCACCGGTATTGAGCGGGTCATATCGGCATTGTAATTAGCATAATTAGCTCCCACATCCATTAGCAGGACATCTCCGTCTTTACACTCCTTTCTATTCTCCACATAATGCAGCACGCAGGCGCTGGCGCCACTGGCAATTATAGGCTCATAAGCAAAACCATGGGAACGTCGGCGTATGAACTCATGCAAGTATTCAGCTTCGATCTCATATTCCGTTACACCTGGTTCTACAAAGGATAATATGCGCCGGAACCCGGCTTCTGTAATGTCACAGGCCGTTTGTAACTGAGCTACTTCCAGGTTGCTTTTAATAGCCCTTAGTTCGTGCATGACAGGAGCCACTTTGAGGTACTGATGCAAGGGATAGTGCTGCTGGCACCATTTCACGAAGCGAGCATTGCGGGTTTCTACCTCTACTACTGCACGGATATGTTCATTGCTGTTGAGGTATACCTGCTGGCATTCCGCCATCAAGGTATTTAAGGATTGCTCAAAACTCTCCACCCACATGATGGTTTGTACACCGGAAGTTTCCCTGGCTTCGTCTTTGGTATACTTGTGTCCCTCCCAGATGGCAATATGTTTACTAGTTTTCTTAAGAAAGAGAATCTCCCGCATCTTTTCATTGGGAAACTCCGGACAGAGAACTAAAATGGATTCCTCTTGATCTATCCCAGTGAGATAGAAAAGGTCCGCGTCTTGCACAAACGGCATGGTGCCGTCGGCACTGGTAGGCATAATGTCGTTGGAATGAAAAATGGCTATGGAAGCCGGTGCCATTTTGGACATTAGCTTTTTTCGATTGTCAATAAATAGAGCCTGGTCAATGGCCTCATACTTTACTTTCATTGATGTGTGTTTTGTCTAAATATACCTAAATTTTAGAAGTGAGGTGGTCCTCTGCCATAGCGTGCTCCGTGGCCGATCGGATAAGATCTGGTGCCAAACCATAATTATAAGATTATGGGTCAAATTAAGGCTTTTTGGGTAAATTTGCAGCCCTGATTATGCGAGATCATTACCTTCACGAACTACCTAATGGCATACGCCTGGTGTACAAACAAGTTCCTACAACTAAAATTGTACATTGTGGATTTGTTTTGGACATCGGCAGCCGCGATGAGGGCGAAGACCAGCAGGGTATGGCCCATTTCTGGGAGCATATGGCGTTTAAAGGAACCAAGAAACGAAAAGCATATCACATTTTGAATGGATTGGAAGGTGTGGGAGGAGAGCTTAACGCCTACACCACTAAGGAGAAGATCTGTTTTTATGCTTCGGTACTGGACCACTACTTTGAAAAAGCAGTGGAGTTATTGACCGACATTACTTTCAATTCTACCTTTCCTCAAAAGCAGATCGAAAAAGAACGCACCGTGATCCTGGAAGAGATGGCCATGTATTACGATGCTCCCGATGAGGCCTTACAGGATGATTTTGACGACCTGATATTTAGAGGACACCAGCTGGGCCGTAATATATTGGGAGATCAGGCCAGCGTAGCTCGGTACACTCAAGAAGACTTCGAACAATTCATCTCCCAAAATCTTCGCACGGATCGCTTGGTGTTTTCCTGTGTGGGCAACTTGCCTTTTGAGAAAGTCACCAAGGTCTTTGAAAAGCATCTGGGTGCGGTAACCGCCCATACTTCATCTAAAATCAGACAACAGTTTCAAGGTTATCAACCCCGACAGCTAACTAAATCCAGGACCGTGACTCAGGCTCATTATGCTATGGGTCGTACGGCCTATTCTATAGTAGATCCCCGACGTCTGCCTTTTTTTACCTTGGTAAATCTGTTGGGCGGGCCGGGAATGAATTCCAGATTGAACCTGGCGTTGAGAGAACGACATGGTTACGTATATGCTATTGATGCACAGTATACCCCATATATGGACACTGGCATGTTTGCGGTTTATTTTGGCACCGATCCCAAGAATGCCCGAAAGAGTGTGGCTTTGGTGAAGAAAGAACTGAGATCCCTTCGCGAAAAGCCGTTGGGCACCATGCAATTACACCGCGCTAAAGAACAGCTTATCGGCCAACTGGCGATGGCAGAAGAAAACAATATGAATCTGATGTTAATGATGGGTAAAAGCATGTTGGATCTTGGACAAATAAGGAGCCTGGAGCAAATATTTAAAGAGGTACGCAGCATCTCCGCCCGGCAATTGCAGGAGTTAGCCAACGAGATGTTTCACTTCGATGATTTCAGCACTTTGATTTTTTTGCCGAAATAGTGCAATTTTGCATTAATACCGTAGTTAAAAGTATACTCAACTAATTTTTACGGTTAAACATAAGGGCATGGATTTTTTA
>JAOTYN010000557.1 GCA_029861825.1 Cyclobacteriaceae bacterium | reverse complement strand
TTCCAAGAGCCTGGCCTGGTACGCTGTGTTGTTGGGCTATCCTATTATGGGTATTTGGTATTGGTGCACGGATCAAACCATTGTACAGCGGGTTCTGGGCGCCGAGACAGAATACGATGCCCAAACAGGCCCCTTGTTTGCCGCTTTGTTAAAATTCCTACCCGTGTTTATCATCATTTTTCCTGGTGTTATCGCCTATGTTATTTTTTCGGACAAAATTGGAGAACAAGCCAACCAGGCATTACCGGTTTTGATTACTGAACTCATCCCCACAGGACTCAAAGGCTTGATCTCTGCGGGTATCCTGGCGGCACTTATGAGTACCATCGCTGCGGCGTTACACAGCTCCGCTACCCTGGTATCTCTGGATTTGTTCAAAAACTTGCGGGAAAAGTATGGAGAAAAACGTCAAATTCTGGTTGGCAGAATCAGTGCAGTCGTCGTTATGCTGCTGGCCATGCTATGGTCTACTCAGGGCTATCGTTTCAGCAGTATCTTTGAGGCCAATGCCATCATTGTAGGCAGTATTTCCCCCGCCATCACTACAGTATTTGTGTGGGGTGTTTTCTGGCGAAGAGGTACCGGCCAAGCTGCGGTGGCCACCTTTATTACCGGCATTCTTATGGGGGCTCTGGCGGTGATGAGCGACATCCCCGTTTGGGGCGACAAGCGCTTCATTACTGATGTACTGGGTATTGGACCGCTCTTGTTGGCCTGGTGGGGCTTTGTGATCTGCAGTTCCGTTTATGTAATAGTGAGCTTGCTTACGCCAAAGCCGGATCCAGAAATAGTAAACCAGCTGACCTGGGGAAAACCATGGGAAGTGCTAAGTGGGAAAATTAAAGGTTGGAAAGATCCCCGGGTGCTTTCCGTAGGCCTGATGATAATTTTTGTATTATTATATACTCTCTTTCGATAAACAAATTAAAAGCTATGTCTTTTTCTTTAAAAGGTCATGTCGCTCTGGTCACAGGCAGTAGTACGGGCCTGGGTAAACAAATTGCTATGGCTTTAGGAAAAGCCGGAGCAAAAGTCTGCCTCAATTATGCTCACAACTGGGAAAAGGCGGAAGCAACTTTCGCCGAATTCAGGGATGCAGGCTGCCAAGGGATCGTGGTACGGGCTGATGTTACTGATGCCGGACAAATCCAATCCATGATCTCGGAAATTGAGGAAAAGTTAGGGGCAGTTGATATTCTCACCGTGAATGCAACTCCGGATCAGCCACAAAAACCCATTGAAAATTATGACTGGGATTTCTACCAAAAGATGATCGACTTCTTTATCAAAAGCCCCTTTCTTTTGACAAAAGCCGTATTAGGTGGAATGAAACAAAGAAAATGGGGCCGCATCATCAATATTGGCAGTGAAGTTTATCAGACCTGTGTGCCCAATTTCAGTGCCTATGTAGCTGCCAAGGGAGGTCAAATTGGCTGGACCCGAAGCATGGCTAAGGAACTAGCACCTTTTGGAATCACAGTCAACATTATTAATCCCGGATGGATTCCCGTAGAGCGACATGAAAACGATCCCCAAGCCATGAAAGATGCTTATTTAGCGGGTATTCCGGCAGGTCGTTGGGGGGTGCCAAAAGATGTGGCCGATGCCGTGATTTATTTTGCCAGTGAAGAATCTGCTTTTGTATCAGGACAAACCCTTTGTGTAAATGGCGCTCATACGCCATGGTAACTAAATAATCAACAGAGGGAGTCCAATCAATATGCCACTGGTAATCCCTTTATTTTTTGAATTTGTATTGATTTCAGAGACTTACAAATTACTCCAAATGGAGTTGAAACAATTGAAATATTTAAAGCCTAGTTGACTCAAGTCATTTGCAAAATCATTAAGGTATCTGCAGTAACAAAACCTGCTTGTCAGTAACTGCAAAAAAAGCATCAGCAGTTGCAATTGAATAAGGTGCTTAACGCACTAAAGCATTTTAACTTTCAACTTCATGTATGGTGGTGTATATATTGAATTATCAGGAAAGTACCATATGTGGAATTTAAATCTTATCAGGTATTTATGAATACACCAAGATCTTTTAAAGCCATTAACAAATACATGCTTGTGTTAATAATCATAAGCTCCAACATTGGTATAATAGCTCAGATTGCACCAAAACCAGTAGTAGATTATTTTACCTCAGTCGAGTTCAATTACGATAACATTGAGGGAATTGGATATGAAAGAGGCGTTACCCGTCGCGATCCCAGTGATGTCATTAATGTGGGAGCCTTATATTATGTTTACTATACAAAAGTATCTGGCCGTTCCCCTGGTTACTGGGGTACCATATGGTATGCTACCTCCGCTGACGAAGGTTATACCTGGGAAGAACAAAGAGAGATCTTGGACGTCGGTCCGGAAGGAGCGTTTGATTCACAAGCGACGTTTACACCAAACATCCTTTTTACCAAAGGGCAATATTACCTTTATTACACAGGCGTAAAACCTACCCCGGGAAATGCAAAAGGGGAATTCGAAAACAACTCCACTAC
>JAOTYN010000137.1 GCA_029861825.1 Cyclobacteriaceae bacterium | reverse complement strand
GGAACAGGTGTCGGTATGTTTTCGAGCTTATCGCTAAAAATCAAACTGCAGCCACTGTCTTTCGCCCAGAACTCTATTTCTCGTTGGCTGGCAAATGTATTCAACGCAACAGGAACGTATCCTGCACGCCAGCATGCATAGAAAAGGACAACATATTCGATCGAATTGGCGAGGTGAATTCCTACGCGGTCACCTTTTACAAGGCTGTTTGAGCTTAACCAAAAAACGGTTGCATTAATCACCGATACAAGCCGGCCATATTTTATCCGGCGGTCGCGATCTATTATCGCAGTTTGCTCAGGGTATCTGTCAGCCATCTCCCAAAATGTTTCTATAAGAGGACTCATCAGTTCAACCGTCTTGTTTCCTTTTCACAAAACTCGTTATTTTATTAATGGAATCCAAATTCTCCGGGAGTAAATCTTCATCCTCGACTTTTATCTGACATTCATCCTCTAAAAATTCAATGACTTCGAGTATGCCGGTTGAATCAATAATTTCCTTATCCATAAATGAATCATCATCACTTAATTCATATTGATCATCTGTGAACAGGAAATTTTCCAGTATATATAATCTCAGTTTTTCTCTTAGCACTTGCATACATCACTGATAAACATTAAATTCTTCCAACCAGACTTGAGTAGACAGAATTATGGTGAACAACATGTTGTCTTTTACGCTCTGAGCTTTACCGGATAAAACTTTTTTCATTAACAAATTAACCTTCTTGGATTCGAAAAACTCATTTTTCTTAATCGCGCTTTCTGAAAGATAGTCGAGTAAATGGTTACTCTTAGAACACATCAATGCATTAATATCCGGTGCACGATAAGGTTGTTTAGGCCTGTTTAAAATAGACTCTGGTATCTTGCCTTTAATCATTTTCTTAAGAATAAATTTCTCATTGAGCCCATTAATTTTATGGTTGTTTCTCAAACGAGCAGCAAATTCAATGATGCGGTGATCAAGGAACGGATAACGCCCTTCTACCGAGTTTGCCATTAGCATGCGATCACCCTGCAAGGATAAGATGAAGCCGGGCATGATCGTTTTAGACTCTATATATTGCGACGTATTGAGTACGTTAAATTGCCCTGGTAATATGGGAAAAGCTTCTCTAGCTCTTGTTTCCATATCTTGATTTATCTGCGCTTTCACAAAACTAGTCAGAAAGCCTTTTACTGCTGAAGTTGATCTTGCTCGAGTATGGTAGGCGTATAATAAATCATCAGTTTGAGCTATATTGTGACCAAATACCTGTTTCAGATAATCAGTTGATTTTATTTTATTAAAATCAAGATAAGGATAGAGCTTTTTTAGTAACATCGGGCGCCATGTTGAATTTGGACATCTGGCCCAAAATTCCCGAATTTTGGCTTCCTTGAAAATATCGTATCCACCGAAAATTTCATCAGAACCCTCCCCTGTCAATACTACTTTATATCCTTCTTCATGTACTTTTCCCGAAAGCAGCATCATCGGGATAGGCGAAGTTCTAAATAATGGCGATTCGGTGTGCCGAATGCACTTGATAAAGTTTTCTGCAATTGAATAGTTATCAGCCTGAACGGAATGATGTCTTGTAGAATAATAATCCGTAACATCGCTCTGGAAAGTTGCTTCGTTATACTGTTTATCTGCAAACGTTAATGAAAAAGTACTTAAATCGACGTCAAGTTTGCGCAGGTAGGATAGAATAATCGTTGAATCCAGGCCACCCGACAGATAGGCACCCACCGCGACATCTGACCTCAAGCGGATCTTTACCGCTTCTTCAAGCAGATTGTCCAACAGATAAACAGCTTCTGATAAACTGACGTCAAGGTCACCGGGATGATATTCAAAATCCCAATAAGAAGCGGTTTCGATTCCATTTTTATCGATCTCCAAATAACACCCTGGAGATACTTCAAAGATATTTTTGAAAAGCGTATTCGGGGTCAGGGGTGTCCATAAATGAATGAATTCAGAAAATGAGGCAAGGTCAATACTCGCGTCAATTTCGGGCACCGTTAGCAGGCATTTCACTTCAGAAGAAAAATAAATAGTTTGACCGACCTGAGAATAATATAGCGGGCATATACCTACCCGATCTCTAATCAGAAATGTTTTCATTATTCTATTGTCAAAAAGCGCGATCGAAAATTGACCATTCAGATACTGAATAAAATTGATACCAAATTTTTCGTAAAGCGCGACAATCACTTCCGTATCCGACGAAGTGTAGAAAGGATAGTCAGGAAATAGTTCTTTTTTTAACTCAATGAAATTAAAAATCTCCCCATTAAAAATAACACTGACGGATTTATCAGCATTGTAAATAGGCTGATTCCCGTCTTTTAAGTCGATTATGCTTAACCTGGCATGGCCCAGATGGTTGGTTTGGGAGATATAGGTACTTAAATTATCCGGTCCACGATAGCGAATCGCCTCCACCATCGTATTTATTGCTCCCGGAGATGGAGCAAGTCCATCCTTATAATTTATTATCCCTGCAATACCACACATATCTTTTCCTTATCACCCATGCGACGAATGAAAAATACTAACCGCTTGCATTTTCGATCTAGAAGGATCCCGGTGGCGCATTATAACCTCGAAACTTACGCTTTAATGCAGCAATCGAAAACCCCGCGGCCTGTTTCAGAAGATCTTTAATAGATGAATCTCCTGGCTGAGCCGGGGTAATCACAAACCTGCGTAGCAGGCAATTACAACGGTGAATACGGGCTTGTTGGCGGTTATAATCTGTGTAGAAAACAACACCCAATGAAATTGAAACACTGTTGTCCCCGGCTACCCATTCTTCGTTGGTCTGCGTCATGCGAGGAGTGGTAGAGGGGAAATAAACCCCATCGCCCGGGTGGGTAACGAACTCCTTGCCTCGATCTACACAGCCTTGTTTGAGTTTCACCTCATCCAAACTGCAATTCACTTTGGCTCGCATTACGACCAGCTTGGCCCACTATGCCCACAAATCCACACATAACACCTTCAAACCTTCGCTAAATATCGCTAACGCAAAAAGCACAAAAAATAAAGAATATCCAAGATTTAACTATAGAGCGGTTTTAATTTTTATGTCTAGCAAAATGTCACTAGCCTAGCATTATTACCCCCATGATTTTTCTGTGCTGCAAGCTTATCTGTGCCGGCATGCATAAAAGCGATAGCGGAATTATCAATGAAAGGTATAATGGTCAATATAAAAAATTCTTTTTACTATTTAATTGGCCAAAACGGTGTCAGAAACGGAGCAATCGAAACGCCACTAGATATTGGGCTTCCCATTTATGCTGCATGGGTGGGATATATTATCTGCAGTTTATTCCAATCAATTATCTACATTTCGTTATTTTATTTTTTTCTATCCTTCTCCCTTGTACTTATTCGAATATCCCAATCTAAAACCACGGATACGAGGCTAGTCAATGCCTAAGGATATTTGCATTATCGGGGCAGGATTAGCCGGAGGCATAATCGCCCAGAAACTTACACAAGCAGGCCACAAGGTCACTTTGGTCGATATGGGTGACCAGCCAGAATACATCGAACCCGAGGACGAAGAATGGAGGTTGGATAAGCCCCAGGCTGCGTTCACGCGCGGTCAAGGATTCGGCGGTACCTCGAATTTCTGGCATGGGGGTCTGACCCACCTGGATGACTCCGACGTCTCAGGCCTGTCTAGCCTGTTTAACGAGCCAAAATACCCGATTTCCAGGGATGAGTTAATACCATACTATCGGCAAGCCACCGAAATTCTGCGCGGAGATTGCAAATTCGATTTTGAGGATATTCTCAGGCAGCCCCAACCAACCGACAACGGATTCGAAATTAATTTCGACCTCTTCAGATACAAAGGCCTGATTTATCCCCGCAACGCGTATTCGAGCAGCAAGGCCATTTATCAGGCCGCTTCGGAGTGCGGCTTGAAGCTGATAAAAAATTTCACGGTGAGTCAGATTAATATAGACGATTCAGGCGTGGCCCTGGAAATTGAAGGTTGCCACCGAATTGACGATCGCGAATATACTAAGAAAATCAGGGCCGACCATTTTATATTGGCGGCAGGCGGGATTGGTTCGCCAAAAATTCTCCTTAAATCGATTCATAAACACCCGATATTGAAGAACTTGCCGGTAGGCAGATTTATCACGGACCATCCAACTGGATTCGTATTCAAAGCCAAATTAAAAAAGCGCCTATCTCTGAAAAATCTTTTTGCGCAACCCGGGCAAGGTTATCGTACGCAGTTTGGATTTACCTTGCAGCCGGGTGCGCTAGCCCATTCTAACCACCAGAACCATATATTGTATTTACGCCCGGCCATAACAATGAAAGACCCTTTGCTTTATGACTATCTAAAGCGAAGGCTGGTTGGCTATAAGGGGAAAAACATTAAATTGACAGACATTTTTTATCTGTTCAAACATGTGGATTTACTTTATGAAGCGGTAAATTTTCGATTCGGATTGTTTAATACTACCCGCTGTGTGTCTGGGCTAACTTTCCTCGAACAATTGCCTAATCATGAGGATAACATCACGCTGCAGAGTCATGACAGATTTTCCATAAACTGGAAAATTTCCCAAAAAGACGAGTTATCGTCGGTCAAGTTTCTTGAAACTTTTTTTAAAGCGCATGACAACATTTTTGATGAATTCCAGATTTTTCCCAATATTTCGAGAAGACTGGAATCCTCGGGACATCATTCAGGTGGGTGCAGAATGTCTTCCAGCCCAGAAACCGGGGTGGTCGATGCCAATTTGAAGGTTTTTAATACTGAAAATCTCTACGTTGCCGATGGTTCGACCTTGCCTTACACGGGTCATGCCAATACCGGGCTTTCAATTGCCGCCATGGCAATCAAATGTAGCAATTTCGTAAACAGTGGATAGGCCTGTTATGTCCGGCATAAAATTCTATCTATTGTGTCAGGGGCTAACCGCTGACGAAATCGATAAACTCACAAAAGGCTTCGATGGTTCTCAACTAGGCGCAGTAGTTACCGAGGATGTCAATCTGCCTCAGGAATTTAAAAACCGTTTTTCCTTCGATCTCTACGAGTCGATCGAAAAGCTACTCGAACAGGTAAATCCCGGCCTGATTTGTATTGTTGGTGTGTCGGCTCAACAATTCGAACTTGTGTCATCCTTACTCGAATCGGGCGTTAGCGTCAGCCTGGGAACACCGCTAATACTCTCGGTTGAACAGATCAAGCACTTGTCCTCTCTGGCTGAACGATCCAATGCCAGATTTTGCATAAATTTTAGCGAACTGTTCGGGGGCGCAAATTCTCGGCTGCTTGAATGGGCGGATCATCTCCATAATCCAACGAACGAGCGGATTCATATTTCCATAGTCCTCAACGACCAAATCTCCAGATTTCGAAGCTATGTCGGCCACAACAAGCTCCATTGGTGTTACGAATTACCGTGTGGCGTATTTCACCAGGAATTGGAAAAATGCCTAAATCTGATCCAACCTCTAGTCGGGAAAGTGATCAGCGTCGCTGTTAGCGAATCCAGCTATGGTTATCTTCCTCAGAATATCAGTGACGAATTGTTCGTCGAAATTGAAGGCAGTCGATCGAACGCCACTATTGAGATAAAAATCAGCGCGCAAAAATCCTTCAGGGAGATTCAACTTTCGTCCGACGTTGATGAGGTAAGGATTAGACAGAATGAAGACGATGAATGTGTTTTGGTTTCTAATGCTGGCGAAAATAATTTACTCGGGCGAATCCTGGATCTGACCAGAAATTTGCGCTGCTTTCTTAAGCTTCCCTTTAAAAGTTTGGGCCACTCCGTCGCCACCGGGGAATTGGCTTTTATCCGTGATAACGATTCAGATTCTCCGGCAAACTCAGTCGATATAGAGCGGTACATTTTTGTACATGGCGCATTGGTTGAAATAGCCAGGCAACTCAACAACATCCACTTGCGCTTCGATAATCGCATTAACACCGGCGGAGATGCACGAGATAGCAAAAGAATATTGATCACCGGCGCTTCGGGGCTATTTGGAAAGCGTCTATCGCGGTATTTAAATGACAAAGGATATATCGTTCGCGCATTTATTCGAAAATTATCCGATGACAGCTATTTCCAGGCCTTAGGTATTGAATATTGTTATGGTGATGTCGCCGATGCAGGATCTTTGAAGCAAGCGCTAGAGGGGGTGGACTATGTCGTTCATGCGGCTGCCGATACCAGCGGCAACCTGGATGCTGGTGAAGTATCCACCGTACAGGGTACGAGAAACATTCTTGAATTTTGCAGCCAACTCCAAATAGAAAGGTTGGTATATATTAGTTCCTGCAGCGTCTACGATGTTAATCATTTGAAAGAGAATGCTGAAATTGATGAAAGTTCGCTACTCGAGCAATTTCCCGAACGCAGAGGGGGATATACCTTTACTAAACTCAAGGCAGATCTCCTGGTTCAGGATGCGATATCCGGTAATCGGGGTAATATTACCTGCCTGAGGCCCGGCACTTTTATTAGCGAGAACGGGCCGTTTATGACCCCGATAGTAGGCGTAAGAATAGTTAACGACTTCTTCGTCGTGTTTGGGCTGGGGAAACTAATTTTACCTTTAGTATTCACCGAAAACCTGTGTCACGCTACCGAACTCTCTATGACCAGCGCCAAGGCAAAAGGAGAAACATTCAATGTAACCGATGGATTATCGATGAGCAAAAAGGAATATCTGGACAAAGTATTAAGAAAAATACACCAGAATGCCCGCTTTATTTTTTTTCCATACAAGCTACTCTATTTTTTCATCTTATTGCAGGAGATCCTTTTTGGTTTCCTGGGTCGAAGGCCATACCTGACCAGATATCGGTTTGAATCTTCGCAAAAGGAGATACGGTATAAATCCAATAAAATCGAGGAGCTGTTAGATTGGTCTCCCCCGATAAGTGCCGATGAGGCTATTGAGCGTATCCTGTTCGAGCAAAAAGGCTTATAAGAAGACACACGTCGCAGATGAAATAACAACCTGCGGCGTTTTTGGGATTTCATCAACTTTACCTGAGAATAGGAATAGTGAGTAATCATAAATCAGGATCAACAAGTAGAAAGATACTTATGCTCTGTTACTATTATCCACCGTTAATTGATGTCGGGTGCACGCGAAGTGTTGCTTTCTCGAAGTATTTTAAGAAACATGGATGGGAACCTTTTGTTCTAAGCGTAAAAAATCCTGATAAGAATTATTGTAGACTGGGTGACGACAGTCCACCTGAAGGAATCCGGGTAGACTACACGTCTTCGATAGTCAACCTCTACTCGTTTGTGAGTATTGCCGATGCAGTCTTAAGGCGTATTTTTGGAATGTTAGGAATTAGATTAAAAGTTAAATTTTTCTATAATTTGTTATGTATACCAGATCATTTCTTGGGATGGATTCCTCTGACGGTAATGAGGGGTAAAAAAATTATAAGTGAGAGAAATATTCAGCTTATTTATGTTTCATGCAGCCCCCATAGCTCAGCAATATCAGGCATCCTGCTTAAAAAGCTTACGGGTAGGCCTCTGGTCATCGATTATAGGGATCCTTACCTTATTAAATCATTTGAATATCGCGGTTTACAGGGGTTGATTGGTCCCAGGATTCAAAACTTTTTTTTGCGCAAGGCTGATTCAGTAATCGTCAACACTGAAGAATCGAAAAAGGTTTTTATCGAAGAATACCCGATCGTAAAAAACAAGATTTTCACTGTGCATAATGGTTTTGATGCTGATTTTATGCTTAGTCATAAACTGGAAAAATACGAGAAGTTTACTGTCACCTACACGGGAAATTTCTATTCAAAAATGATTCCCCCAGAATTAGTGTTTGATGCAATATCGATACTCGAACAAGAAAGAAGGATAACCGCAGATAATTTTCAATTCTTGTTTTATGGTGACAGCACAGACGAAATACTGGAAATAGCCAGGAAGTGCGGTGCTGTAAAGTATGTTTCAGCAAATAAAAGAATTCCCTATGCTGATGCCCTGCAAGTTTTATCTCGTTCACATCTTCAATTGTTGAGGATAGTGAAACCGATGATAAGTACCAAACTGTTCGAAGGTATACCTTTAAACATACCATTTCTCGCAACGATACCAACGGGAGAGGTGGAGGAGATAATAAAAACTTACAGCCCCAGTTCATTGATCGTAACTACAGACTCGGCAAGAGATGTCGCTAATGCCATTTCTAGGGCTATCTCAATGTACGAGATGCGCGAGGTCGAAGATAATCATATTGAAAAATTCTTTGAGAATTTTTCAAGAGAAAATCTCACATTGAAATTAATGGGGATCATTGAAAAAAACGTCCTGGTCAGCGAAGGCATTGCTTAACTAATAAGACTTCGGTTATTCCATTTGAGATACCCAAAAATAGCGACCCTGAATGAAGAAATGGATCACAGTCCTACGACAGGTCATTGTTGTAGGATATCGGAACATCAATTAATTGTACAGTTGATCGAAAATTATTAACAAGCTGATACTAAACTTTCGTATATATTGACGAAAGCAATCATGAACTATATCTGGAGAAAAGTGTGTCGGGATACAACAAAACGGTGTGTGATCGGTCTTGGTTATATTGGGTTACCAACAGCATCGTTACTGGGCACCAAGGGATACAAGGTGCATGGAGTCGACACCTCGAAACACGTTGTCGATACTATTAACAAAGGCAAAATTCATATTGTCGAACCTGAACTAGATATCCTGGTTAAATCTGCAGTGCAATCGGGTAATTTCTCCGCGAGTTTGGAGCCAAAGAAAGCTGATATTTTCATCATTGCGGTCCCTACTCCATTAAAATCAGATCATCAACCTGACCTTTCCCATGTCGAAGCAGCAACAAAAATGATTGCTCCACATGTAAGGAGAGGCAACCTGGTTATACTGGAATCAACCAGCCCTGTAGGTACAACCGAAGAAGTGGTCGCGGCAATCTTGAAAGAAAATGGTTGTGATCTCGATAAAGATATTTATGTCGCTCATTGTCCAGAGCGGGTGTAACCAGGAAGGATCATTAGTGAGCTGGTGCAGAATGACCGGATTGTCGGTGGTATTAATACTGTTGCAACCGAAAAGGCAATCGAGTTTTACAAGACTTTTGTCAGCGGTGAGGTTGTTGCAACAGATTCCGGTACCGCTGAAATAGCGAAGCTGGTAGAAAACTCCTTTCGCGATGTGAATATCGCTTTTGCAAATGAGCTTTCACTGATTTGTGACAAAGAGAAAGTCAGCGTTTGGGAGGTGATTAAACTGGCAAACAGGCATCCCCGGGTAAACATATTAAATCCAGGGCCTGGAGTTG
>JAOTYN010000556.1 GCA_029861825.1 Cyclobacteriaceae bacterium | reverse complement strand
CAAAGTGTGACCCTTATGACCACTGTGCAATGGACCTACAACGGCTCCAACGGCGATACTTGGAATGAGTTCTTTCAAGCATACGGACTAGGGGTCCACCTTCTTACCAATAATGATGCCGCCGATATCATATACCGTGAAATGAAGATGCTGGGCCATGCCGGGATTGCCTACGGGTTACTAAGCGATATGTTCCTGGATCTTGAGAAGGGTGCGGCAGTAATTTTGGTGACCAACGGCAGCAAAAATACCTATGAATACAGTAATTCAAGTGCCTTTTATGAAGTTGAGCAAAAAGTTTTTGATGTTTGTCATTTATATCTGAAAGACAGTATTTTATCTCCCAATTACCAATAGCAGGTTCACTACGACATAGCCCCGCTGGTTCCTTTCATTTTTTAAAGAAAGGTGACCTTTCAGAAGGTGTGAAAAATCATAAAAGTTTGGTATTTTAATTTCGTACCCAATTGGAAAAAGTCCCAGCGGATGGAGATATTTCTCGGTGCCAGAACTATAAACCGGACTAATGAACCCTACTACACGTAACAGTGAATCACTCATTCCAGGGCTGCCCCATTTACTAGTTTCATGTATATTGGTTTTTGTTCTGTTTGGTTGTCAAAATCCCAGCTTGCCACCAGGTGATCCAGCTAACGGTGGATTGTTTCTTCCTGATGATTTTGAAGCCTTGGTGGTGGTGGATAGCGTACCGGGCAAGGTGCGCCACTTAACGGTCCGAGAGAATGGCGATCTCTTTGCCAAATTGAAGTTCTCCGGAAATGGGGGAGTGGCCGCTTTGAGGGACAATGATGGTGACGGCAAAGTGGATTTGATGGAGAATTTTGCAGACTACGAAGCCGAAGGTAAGTGGAGCTTACAAACCGGCATCCGGATTCATAACGGCTATTTATACTTTAGTTCAGAACTAACCATTTACCGCATTAAACTGGAACCCCATAAATTAGTACCTACTGGAACTATTGAGGTGGTTTTACAGGACGACCATCCTCATGGGCGACACGAACATATTGCCAAACCTTTTACTTTTGATCAAGCAGGCAACTTATACGTGCCTTTCGGAGCTCCTAACAATGCCTGTCAGGAACCCAAACGCACCCCTGGAGCCCCCGGGCTCGATCCCTGCCCCTTGTTGGTTGATCATGCTGGGATTTGGAAATTTGATGCCTCCAAAATCAACCTCACGCAAAAGGATGGGATGAAATATGCCAGTGGCATTCGCAGTGTGGTGGCTATGGACTGGAATCCTGTAGATAACGAGTTATACGTGGTAATTCACGGTCGGGATGACCTTTTCCGGCTATTTCCTGAAAGGTTTAGTCCCTGGCAAAGTGCATTGCTTCCTTCCGAGGAGTTTGTCAGGGTTACCGAAGGTGCCCATTTCGGATGGCCCTACTGCTACTACGATCAAATGACCGGTAAGAAAGTACTGGCCCCGGAATACGGAGGGGATGGCGACAGTATTGGCCGTTGTGCGGATTATGACCTACCGGAAATCGGATTTCCCGGCCATTGGGCGCCCAACGGATTATTTTTCTATCAAGGCAACCAGTTTCCGGACCGCTACAAAAATGGCGCCTTTATTGCTTTCCATGGGTCCACCAATCGGGCCCCCTATCCGCAATCCGGATATTTCCTTTGTTTTGTACCTTTTGAAGCCGGTCTCCCGGCAGGTACCTGGGAAGTGTTTGCGGATGGATTTGCTCAGGTGGATCCTATCGTCAATGTCAGTGATGCGGTATATCGACCCATGGGGATAACCATGGGACCAGACGGATCCCTGTATATCAGCGACTCCAATCACGGTAAGATCTGGCGTATCATGTTTAAAGGAGATAAGAAAATATTCGGAGCAGATCAATTAGCAGCCATGGAAGCACGAAAGGAATTATCCCATATCCGCACACCCCATGAAATTGAAGATAATATTCAAAAAGACCTGGTGGGGAAAGGGGAGGAGTTGTACTATTTGTATTGTGGAGCCTGCCATCAGCAAAATGGCAAGGGAGCTAGTGGTAGATTTCCACCTTTAGCTGGAACAGATTGGGTTACAGGTGATAAAAAGAGATTAATTAAAGTTGTACTTAATGGCATGGAAGGCTCTATTGAGGTTAATGGAGAGACTTTTAATAACGTAATGCCTCAGCATAGCTTCCTCAACGATCAGGATATGGCGGAGGTGCTGACCTATATTCGTCAAAACTTCGGCAATGATGCCACTGAGATTAGTGCCGAGGAAGTTTCGCAGGTGCGGGCGGAATTTGCCGGGGAGGTTATGTAAATTGGATATGGAATACCGGAGAACATGAAGAACATTTGGATTTACTTATTGCTAACCATAGGGTACTCCAGCGGTCTGCAAGCCCAAAATGATATGATACAATCTGAAGCTTTAAAAATTAAATCATGTGATGACTTCGAAGTTAATGGCAAGGGTGATCAAGAGGTCTGGAATAGCACCAACTGGGTGCAGTTAAATGCTCTTAAGGACGCGGGTGATGTT